>PMSZ01000175.1 GCA_003168235.1 Acidobacteriaceae bacterium | reverse complement strand
ATCATCGATCAACTCGTTATCGATCAGCTTGCGCGTAGAGCGCCTGCTCGCGTGGCAGGGCGGTCGCCGCATTGCACGAGTCTGGCCGTGGGCACTTTCTGCCTTGGGCATCGTGATCGCGGGGATTGCCAGTCACTACGGAGCAACGCTGGCGCTGACCCATCGGTTGACAGAACTTCTGGTGCCGTAGTCCAACCTTGGGCAGTCCAACGCGTTCAACTGTTGCGCTGAATTCCAGCTTCCTGTTTTTGTGTACTGCGGAGCGCCCAGGCCATACGTGGGGTGTTGTGAGCGATTCCGTAGCGGCCTTGGGCATCGAGAAGGATGATTCCGCCGTGGCCGTTGAGGCGCTGCTTGAGATAGTTCATCGCTTCTTTTGCAACCCACTCGGGCAAACTGCCGGAAGCGACGCGATCGGCGGCCCACTTGGCAAGTACCAGCTTCATAATGGGCTCGCCCCAACCGGTGGTGGAGGCGGCAGCGCTCTGATTATCGGCGTAGCAGCCGCAACCGATGAGAGACGAGTCACCGAGTCGTCCGGGAGCTTTGTTAAGCGTGCCGCCGGTGGACGTGGAAGCGGCGATGTTGCCGTTGCGATCGAGGGCGACGGCTCCAACGGTATCGTGGGAAAGCATGTCGTGGGCGGGTGCGAAGAGATCGTTGCCATCGGTATTACTGTTGCCATCAGCTGAGGCCTGGGCTTGATATTGGCGCAGGCGGGCGACCTCGCGCGGGATCACGAGATCTTCGTTGCGGCAGAGAGCGATGCCGTGTTCTGCGGCGAAACGCTCGGCGCCTTCGGCGACGAAATAGACGTGCGGGCTATCGCTCAGGATCTTGCGGGCGGCACGAACCGGATTGCGCAAGCGCTCGACGCATCCAACGCCGCCACCGCGCAGGGTTGAGCCATCCATGATGAAAGCATCGAGTTGGACTTTGCCGTCGCGATTCAGAAAACTGCCGCGGCCGGCGTCGAAAGTTTCGTCGTCTTCCATGATGACGATGGCTTCTTCGACGGCGTCGAGGGCCGAACCGCCGCGTTCGAGAGCGCGCCATCCGGCAGCGGCGGCATTGCGAACACCGGCGAGGTGCGCTTCGACCATAGCGTCGGGGATGTCCCAGGCACCGCCGTGCACGACGAGAACGGGATTGGTTGGCAAACTCAGACTCCGCGGGAAATTCCGGCGTCTAGTCTAGCATCTGGTCGGGCGTTACTTAGTTTGCGAGGACGGTTGACGATCGCCAGGATAACGCCGGCTATCCACAGGCTGTACATCGCCAGGCGAAAAACGGTGCTGCTGTGGAGTCCTCGCGCGGGATCGATGAAGAAGGCTGCGATCAACAAGGGTGGCGAGATCATAATCAAGAGTGAGGCTACACGTTGAGCGCGGTGAAAGGGTTGACTGTTGGACAAAGCGATATTGGCGACGCCTGCAACCAGACGCAGGAGATGGCGAGAACGGAAGATCAGCCGAGGGATGGCGTCCAGATGAGGAACGTCGGCTACATGCCGCATGTATTGACCAGTGAGGGGGAACATGAGCAGCGTCAGCAATCCCACAATCCAATGCGCGCGTGACCAACTCACAGGGGATGCCTCCTGACGACGCTGGCAAGCATATCAAGGGAAGTACGGAGGCGCGAGGACGGCCGTCGCTCCATATAGAACTATGCGGCGCGGGCGGGGGTATCCATTTTGTTGGTGTGCTGCCAGGTATAGAGGATGCGGTGGATTACGGTGACGGTGGAAAGGACGGCGATGACCCAGAGCACGGGCGCCATGACGTTGAAGAGGGCGCCGATGATGAGCAGGACGAGGCGCTCGGGGCGCTCCATGAAACCGACCTTGCACTGTGGGATGAGTGACTCGGCGCGGGCGCGGGCGTAGCTTACCATGATGGCGCTGATCATGGCGAGCGCGGAGAGCACAAGATAGAAGAAGCGTTCGCCGCGGGCGTAGAAAACCAGTAATCCGAAGAACAGCGAGGCGTCGCTGTAGCGGTCGACGATGGAATCGAAAAATCCTCCGAAACGGGTGACTTGGTTGGAGGCGCGGGCGACGCGGCCATCGACCAGATCGAAGAACCCGGACCCGATGATGACCAGTCCGGCATAGAAAAACATGCGGCGCTGGTTGTCGCCATTGGCGTAAGCGAACAGAAACGCCGCATAGCTGTTGACCACCAATCCCATCAAGGTGAGAACGTTAGGATTGATGCGGGTGAGAGCGAGCAGGCGAACGATGGAATCGAGGAGAGCGCCGCAGGCGCGGCCGACCGCGCTGGTCCAGGTCATAGGGGACAGGTCCTGGGGTTCTTGGCGTTTGTCGTGGCGTTCTTCGTGACTCTGCCGCCTGTCACCTTGTGACGCATGGCTTTTATTTTCCCCGTTCCGCGTCGAGTTTGGCTTCGGCGAGATCGTGCATGGTGGAGAGCTTGAGGATTTCCATCTCGCGGCTGCCGCCGGGGGTGACGACGGTGGCGGTGTCTCCGACTTTCTTGTTCAGCAGGGCGCGGCCGATGGGCGAGGTAGTGGAGATTTTGCCGGCGACGACGTCGGATTGTTCGCTAGCAACCAACTCGTAGGTCATCTCTTCATTCTTGGTGTTGTCGAAAATGGTCACGGTCGAACCGAGGCCGACTTTGTCTTTGGGGATATTGTTCATGTTGACCAGGGACAAGTCGGCAAGACGCTGACCGAGTTGGCGGACACGGGCTTTCAGATACTCCTGGCGCTGCTTGGCGGTGTGATATTCGGCGTTTTCGCTGAGGTCGCCCAAAGCGACAGCTTTCTTGAGCTCCCTGGGGATGTCGAAGGCGAGTTCGTGCTCGAGCGTGTTGAGCTCGTCGCGGAGCTTCTTTTTAATCTCTTCCGTCATCAGATTTCCGAAGTCGCTTTCGGCATTATAACCCTCGGCGACGGGGAATAGGGCTTCGCCGCGGGATTAGCCAGCCGGCGCTTGCTTGGCAACCTACTAAGCTGCAATGACTTAGATTCAAGTTATACAGGAGCGGCTGACGGTTGCGCTTCGTGATTGCCAGAGGAGCGGCAGTCGGCTAGACTGAGTTGTGCAGTTCTCTTCCCTCGGGTGAGGGCCCCTCCATGAGTGCAAACGGCGTTTTCCACATTGGCGACAAGGTCGTCTACCCCAACCACGGCGTTGGAATTATCGAACAGATCAGCAGCCGGACGATGGGTACCACGGTCGAGAAGTTCTACATGCTGAAAATTGCTGCCAGCAATGCGAAGGTGACGGTGCCCTTTGCGAATGTCGGTAGCGTCGGGATGCGTCCGGTGGTGCGAAACGGTGAGATCGAGAAGATCGTGAATTATCTGTCGTCTGGCGAATGCACGAACGCGGCCGACTGGAAAGACCGGTTCAAAGAGAATTCGGACCGCATGCGGACTGGGTCGCTCACCGACGTGGCCGCGGTGCTGAAAAGCCTGCTGGTGCTGGGACAGGGCAAGTCGCTGTCGTTCCGCGAAAAGAAGATGCTGGAGCGGGCGCGGTATTTGCTGGTCAGCGAGATTGCCATCTCGCGCAATTGCCAGGAGAGTTTAATCGAAGAGGCGCTTGCGAAGGCGCTGACGAAGTGCAATCTGCGATTTCCGGAAATTTCGGAACTGGCGTCGTAACCAGGGTCGCACCCTCCCAATACAAACCAATTACAAGCGCCGGGAACTCTTTGTGCGTTGCCCCGTCTCCGGCGGCACTCCCTAGCCTCAGAGAATGCTGATAAGAATCTCAGAGCCGCACGCGAAAATCCGTTGAGCTAATGCGTGGGGTGGGCTTCCATCCAGGACTGAAGAATCAGAGTGGCGGCCATACGGTCTACGGCTTGGCCGCGTTTCTTGATCGACAAATCGGTTTCACGAAGCAGACGGTTGGCCTCGGTGGAGGTCCAGCGCTCGTCCCAGAGGTGGACGGTGACGCCGAAGTGGGCGTGAAGGTCGTCGGCGAAACGGCGCATCTTCTCCGATTGCGTTCCTTCGGCACCGCTAAGACGCAGCGGCAGGCCGACGACGATCTCTCTGACCTCGTACTTTGCCAGCAATTCGCCTAACGCCTGCAGGTCGCGGCGCTTGTTCTGGCGCTGGATGGTTTCGAGCCCTTGAGCGGTGATGCCCAGGGGGTCGGTGACGGCGACTCCGATTCGCTTGGAGCCGACGTCGAGCGCGAGAACGCGGCGGCGGGCGGGGTCTGCGGGTGCGTCCATTCGATAATTGTAGATGGCGGCCGGAAAATTTCGCGGCAATCCAAAATTCCCAGTAATTCCGAGGATGCAATTCCGGCCGCACTCAGGCAGAATTGTTGGCCAGTCGCAAGGGGTGCTATGGAGACGACGGAGGCACAGAGCGGACACCACTGGTCGCTGACACTGCTGGGCGTGGGCCTGGTGATCATGTTCGCGTATTACGGCGAATCGTTGCTGGCAGTGTTGTTCTTTGCCATTCTGCTGAGCTTTATGCTTTCTCCGGTGGTGCAGGCGCTGGAGTACGTGCATCTTCCGAGAGCCATGGCAGCGCTGATCAGCATGCTGCTGTTGCTGGGATTGATTTATGGCGTCACGGTCGCGTCGTACAACCAGGCCATGGTTTTCGCCGATAACGTTCCAAAGTATTCGCAGAAGATCCGCACCATTCTGCAACCCTACCAGCAGCAGGCCGAAAAACTGGAGAAGACGGGCGACGTGGTCGCCTCGCCCGAGGACACGAATGTGGTTCCGGTACGGGAGGTGCAGACCTGGTCGCAGACGCTGACTCACGGTGCGGGTACTGTGACTGACATTGTGCTGGCGGCATCGTTCGTTCCGTTTCTGGCCTACTTTTTACTGACCTGGCACAATCACGCGCGCTCGGCCACGGTAATGCTGTTTCCTTTGCATCATCGCAATACCGCATTCGTGACTCTGGGGTTGATCGGGAAAATGCTGCAAAGCTTTATTGTCGGCAACCTGCTGATCGGCCTGCTGATTTCGGCCGTAAGCGTGGCGATTTTCGGGTTGTTGCACGTTCCGTTTTTCTACTTTATCGGGTTTCTGAGCGGCTTTCTGAGCCTGGTTCCATACCTGGGCATCGTGCTGGCGATGGTGCCGCCGATCCTGGTGGGTATTGGACAGTTGGAGGCGGGAGACCTGGTCATCGTGGTGGTGTGCGTAGTCGCTTTACATCTCCTGGCCCTGAATGTTCTGTATCCGAAGCTGCTGGGGAGCCGGTTGAGGATTAATCCACTAGCGGTGACGATTGCGTTGCTGTTCTGGGGAGCGGTCTGGGGCGCGGTCGGGCTGGTGCTCGCGATTCCGATTACGGGTGCAGTCAAGATTGTGTTTGACCACGTCGAGTCGATGAAGCCGTATGCGGACTGGCTGGGAGAGTAGAAGCCATATCACGGCTGTCACCTCTACGGGGCGAGGGTCCGCTGCCACATGGGCCTGTACTCTGGCCACTTTGTGCCATCCTGGAAAGGCCTCTACACTGGGAACTTGCGCGCGCTGATCACACTGTTTTTGGTTGCGGTTCTCGCCATTGGCGGCTGGGTGGCTTGGCAGGTCTATGCCCCGATCACTCCGCCCGCCAATACTTCTTTGCTGCTGCGGCCCGGCTTCTCGACGCGCCGGATTGCCGCGGAGTTGAAAAAGGCGGGGGTAATCCGCAGCGAACGTGTTTTCTGGCTTTGGCATGTGTTGCATCACAGACGATCGCTGAAGGCGGGCGAATATCTTTTCGAGCGCGGCGCGGCGCTTCCCCAGGTGTACGGCCGGGTCGCGCGGGGCGATATTTACTTCCACGTGGTCACCATTCCCGAGGGATACACGATGTTCGACATCGCCAAGGCGATGGAGGACTCGGGGCTGGGGCCGGCGGGCGACTTCGTGCAGATTGCCGAAACGCAGACGAATTTGATCTCCGATATGGCACCCCAAGCCACTTCGCTCGAAGGATATCTGTTTCCCAATACCTACCAGTTCACGCGCACGCAGAGCCGGGAGGAGATGGCGGCGGCGATGGTGCATCAATTTCGGCTCGTGGCGCAGCAGATCGGACTGGGCGTTAGCTCGAACTCTAGTTCGACCTCTAGTTCGAACTCGGATGTATCCAAGATCGTGACCATGGCTTCGATCGTGGAAAAAGAGACGGCGGCGGCGGAGGAACGCCCGATGGTGGCCAGTGTTTACTACAACCGACTGGCGCAGAACATGGCGCTGGATGCGGATCCGAGCGTGATCTATGCGGAGTTGCTGGCGGGAACCTACACGGGCGCTCTGCATCATGCCGACATGGCGGTCAACTCGCGTTACAACACGTATCGCTTCCCAGGATTGCCGCCGGGGCCAATTGGCAATCCGGGGAGAAGTTCTCTGGAAGCGGCTTTGCACCCCGACGAATCGAAGTTCCTCTACTTTGTGAGTGACGGCAACGGGCATCACCGCTTCGCCCGGAGCCTCGAAGAACATAACAAGAACGTGGCGGCATATCGCCGTGCCATGAATCCAGGTACCGTGAACCCAGGTACGGTGAACCGAACGCCACGCCCGCGATAAACGCTGAACCCTCGGCTGCCTTATACTAATCAGATCATCATGTGCAGCGAGTTTTCCCAGGTACTGACATAGGAATGGATCGTCCTCATTTGCGTTTGTTTTGGCTTTTATTCCTGGCGGCGGCCACGTTTCCGTTGGGTGGGTGTTTGTTCCGGACCCGGCCAGCCGATCGTCAGTTCTCTAACCGGCCGTTGAAGACCGCGAGCAAGCAGGAACTGCTCGACTACGTCAATGCGCAGGCCGCGAAGATTCAATCGCTGCAGGCCACGGTGGATATCGACTCTTCGTCGGGAAACCAGAAAACCGGGCAAATCACCGATTACAAGGAGATTCGCGGCTACGTGTTGGCGCGCAAGCCAGCGATGCTGCGCATGAAGGGCCTGATGCCGGTGGTGCGAAATACGGCCTTTGACATGGTGAGCAACGGGCAGGAATTCAAGGTCTGGGTGCCTCCGACGAACAAGTTTGTGGTGGGCGCGAACAATGCTCCGTATGACCCGGAAAAGCGGCTGGAGAACATGCGGCCACAGTTCATTTACGATGCGCTACTGATCCCGGCAGTGGGACCGGACGACGTGGAAATTCCCTTTCTGGAGAACGGGTACGAAACCGTGCTCGACGCGAAGAAGCATCGCGTGGAGCAGCCGGATTACGAGTTGGCCGTCCTGCGCAAAGGGCCGCAGGGGTGGTATCTGTCGCGGCGGATTGAGTTCAGCCGCACGGACCTGTTGCCGCACCGGCAAAGGATTTACGACCAGGAGGGCAACGTCGAGACCGACGCGCGTTACCAGGACTACAAAGATTGGTCGGGCATCAGCTTCCCAGGCACCATCGGGATTGAACGCCCGCGAGAGAATTACGACATTACCTTGAACATGGTGAAGTTGGAAATCAATAAACCGTTGACCGACGACCAGTTCGCACTGGAACAGCCGCAGGGCGCGGAGATGGTGCATCTGGGGAAGTCCGCCCCGCCGTCGGCACCGACAGCGAAGCCGCCGGATGGCCAGGGCAAGTAGCCGGAGGGCGGGCATGATGAATCGGATGATCGTCGGGAATCTGGTGCATCGGCCGGTGCGATCGATGATCAGCATGGTGGCCGTGGCGCTCGAAGTCACGCTGATCCTGCTGATTGTTGGTTTGTGCATGGGCATGCTGCAGGACCAGCAGTCGCGGGCAGCTGGAATTGGGGCGGACGTTATCGTGCTGCCTCCGGGATCGTCTTTCATTGCGGGACTCACGGGAAGTCCGATACCGATCAAGGTGGCCGATATTCTCGCTAAACTGCCGCATGTGGTGAAGGTGGCGCCCGTGATCACGCAAGTGTCAACTGCCGGGACGCTTGAGATCATCACAGGGATCGATCTGCAGAGCTACGAAGGTTTGTCGGGCGGTTTCCAATATTTGTCGGGCGGCCCGTTCCAGGGTCCGAACGATGCGATTGTTGACGATCTGTTTGCGCAGGCCAAGCACGCCAAAGTCGGCGACACAATTGAGATATTGAATAACTCTTTCCGCATTTGCGGCGTTGTCGAACACGGCAAGGGCGGTCGCAAATTTCTTCCCCTAAGCACGATGCAGGACCTTACCGGGGCCAGGGACAAGGCCAACACGATGTATCTCAAACTGGACGATCCGGCGAACGCCGACGCGGTGGTGGATGAGATCAAGCACGTGTCAGGAATGGAACGCTACGTGGCGAGTTCGATGGCCACCTATCTTTCCATGATGACGCCAACGAAATATCCCTACCTGTCGACGTTTCTCCGGGTGGTGATCTGGATTTCGGTGGTGATCGGAGTGCTGGTGATTTTTCAGGCGATGTACGCTGCGGTGATGGAACGGACGCGGGAAATCGGAATCTTGAAATCGATGGGTGCGTCGAAGGCTTATATCGTGAATGTCGTGCTGCGGGAAACGGTGCTGCTTGCCCTGGGTGGAATCGTGCTGGGGGTGGCTTTCAGTCTGACGGCTCGCGCCGTTCTGGCGCACAAATTGCCCTTGCTGCAAGTGATTGTATCCAGGGGATGGATCGCTCGGGCGACTTTGATTGCCATTGCCAGTGCGTTGGCGGGCGCTCTGTATCCGGCGTTTAAAGCAGCACAGAAGGATCCGATCGACGCGCTCGCTTACGAGTAGAGACCGCGTGCTTCCTGCGTTTCGCTTTTACTTCGCTGACCCTTAGGGCATTTTCCGCCTCCGCAATTTTCCTGATAATATTTCCTCGCAAATCATCAAAGAATGCACGATACTGCCGGTGAAACGGTCCGTGCTATAATTCGCGCGCCATTCCACGAAAGCATTTGCGGTTTCGCGGCAAGCTGTCCTAATTCAAATATTCAGGAGGGGATATGCGCTACGAAGATCCGACTCTGTACGGTCGGGACGATGAGACAGACGAGTTTGGTGACAGCGGCGCCTATGGCGAGTCGCTGGAAGAGGACCTCGAAGAAGAGGAAGAAGAGGAAGAAGAACCGGTTTTGATCGAAGAAGACGACGAAATTGCCGTTCCGGCGATACGGGAACCGGTAGCGGCGCCCGCTCCGGCCGCGCCATCAGGTGGTGGTGGGGCTCCGAAGAAGAAAGCGCCAGCAAAGAAGAAAGCGCCAGCAAAGAAAAAGAAGGCGGCTAAGAAACCGGCGAAGAAGGTTGCCAAGAAAAAGCCAGCCAAGAAAGCGGCGAAGAAAAAACCAGCAAAGAAGGCAGCCAAGAAAAAGCCAGCCAAGAAGGCTGCGAAGAAAAAGGCTGTGCGCAAGAAAGGCCGACGCTAGCCGGTCTCGCTGATTCTGTAGTGATGATGACGGAGGCCCGGCGCTCGCGGGGCTTCCGCCGTCGCACTGATCCTCGTTGATTAATGTTCGCCGATCAGTGTTCGTTGATCAATATTCGTTGACCCGCGTCTCCGCTCCCAGTGGCAGCGTGTTTCCAGAGACCCCGTTCGGCCCTGCGATGGCGGGGTACTCGCGGCGCAGAATTTCCCCTCAATAAGGCGCTCAAACGAATGAACGTGAGTAACACGCGACGCGTGCCTAGAGTACTCCTCGGCAGAACCGTGGCCGTCCAGTTATGCCACTTTCCAGTGGTGCATCTATCGATTCGATACGGTAAATCAGCTATTTTCGATTAGTAAGCCTTGTAATTAGCAGTCGTGCGTTCCGTCTGCCAACAAATGGTGTCGGCAACATCTTGGCGGAAGCTTATAACTAACGGCATGGCTCGATTGTGCACTTGTGCCGGGTTACGATTCACGGTATCTAATGCGCATGGGGTTCCGTTCCGATGGAACGACTAAAGGGGCCGAGTCAGGGGGTAACTGGTGATGGAGATTCCAGAGACGCATCCATTGCAGCAGCTTTTTCTCGAACTGGTGGGCCGTCATTATGCCGAGGAGATTGGGATTCGTGATCCGCAGGTGGTTAACTACGTCGCGCATCTGCTGGCGGAATTTTGCGATGCGGAACAGTTGCTGAGAGTCCGCGATGCGTCAGGGAAACCGCTGAACGATGTCGGCGAGATGCTGATCGAATCGGACCCAGTCTACGGACCGGCGCCTTCGTTTGACAGGGAGCGGCAGGTGCGCAAGCACATTGGCGATTACACGCTGTTCTATGCGGGCATGTTTCCAGAGAGCATCAATCACTATCGGCTGCGGCGGCAGCGGGTCGAGGGGTTTGTCGATTGGGTCAGGGCCGGAAAAGAGAGCTACTACATCGTGTCGAAGTTTGAGCACTTCGAGTACGCAAAGGTGGCGCCGCTGTTCGCGCAACTTTCACAGAAGTTCGAAGATTGTGTATATGGATTGAATCTGGTGAAGAATGAACTTGAGGTGATGCAGCATCCGATCGCACGGAGAACGAACGAATTGCTGATGTAGGTTGTGATTTTAGTGGCGCTGCCGTCTTCGTGACGTCCGCGCCGAAAGAGACGCGGCAACGCTCGTCTCTACTTCCGCACCATTCGCCTGCCGAGGACCTCGAACTTTCCTTCCAGCACAATCTTGATTGCTTCGGTATATGCGATGTGTTCCTGCTCGAGAATTCTTGCTGCCAGCGTGTGTTCGTCGTCGGAATCGAGCACGGGGACACTTTTCTGCACGATGATGGCGCCGTGATCGAGTTCCTCATCCACGAAATGCACAGTGCAGCCCGTTACTTTCACGCCGTAGGCGAAGGCTTGCTCGTGGGCCTCGAGTCCGGGGAACGCGGGCAGCAGCGAAGGATGGATGTTAAGAATTTTTCCGGGAAACTGCTGCACGAACCAGGGCGAGAGCAGGCGCATATAGCCGGCCAAGCAGATAAGATCGACTTTGTTTTGGTGCAGGGCGGAGACGACAGCGCGGTCGTGTTCTTCGCGCGGTGTGCCTTTCGACGGAATAACGAGCGCGTTGAGGCCGCGCTGACGGGCGATTTCAAGGCCGGGAGCATCGGCGCGGTTCGAGATTACGACGGCGATGCGGGCGTTGGGTATGCAGCCAGCCGCTAGGCTATCGGCTATCGCGACGAAATTGGAGCCGCGTCCGGAAAGTAAGATGCCGAGGTTTTTCATGAACTAACATTATTTACCACGGAGGCGCCGCGACACGGAGAAAATCGAAGCAAGGGCGAAAATATCAGCTAAACACCACTTTGCGATCGCCTTTGACGATGCGGCCTACGCTGTAAAATTTTTCTCCGGCGCGTTCCAGAAGAGTTTGTGCTTTCTTGAATTTCTTGGCGGGAACCACGATCAACATACCCAAGCCCATGTTGAAGGTGCGGAGCATTTCTTCTTCAGCGACATTGCCGAGCGCCTGGAGATGTTCGAAGATGGGCAGGACTGGCCAAGTGCCAAGCTCGATCACGGCGGAAGTGCCTTTGGGCAGGACGCGAGGCAGGTTCTCGGTGATGCCGCCGCCGGTAATGTGCGCGAGGGCCGCCACGCATTCACCGGCAATCAACTTGCGGATGACCGGCCAGTAGCTGCGGTGGGTCCGCATGAGCTCGTTGCCGACTTTGTTCTTGATCTCGCTGACAAAAGTTTCAGGAGAATAGTCGGCGACTTCAAAAAGCAATTTGCGCGCGAGAGAATAACCGTTGGTATGGAGGCCGTTTGAGGGCAATCCGAGAACGCAATCGCCTACCTGCACGTCTTTGCCGCTGATGATATGGTCGCGTTCGACTACGCCGACGATGAATCCGGCGAGATCGTACTCGCCCTCGGGATAAAAGCCCGGCATTTCAGCGGTCTCGCCGCCGATCAAGGCACAGCCGTTATGTTTGCAGGCTTCGGCGAGGCCACCGACAATTTTTTCGGCGACTTCCGGGTCGAGCTTGCCGGTAGCGAGATAATCCATAAAAAACAATGGCGCGGCGCCCTGTACGGCGATGTCGTTCACACAATGGTTCACCAGATCGCCGCCAATGGTGTGGTGCACGTTCATCTCAAAGGCAATCTTTAATTTTGTGCCGACGCCATCGACGCTTGAAACGAGCACCGGGTCCAGGTATTTTTTGTCGACGGAAAACAGGCCACCGAATCCGCCAATCTCGCTCAGCACTCCCTTGGTAAAAGTTTTGTGGGCCAGATACTTGATGCGCTGTTTGGTTTTGTTACCGCGGTCGATGCTGACACCGGCGTCAGCGTAGGTAACGGGCGCGCTTTGGAGGTTGGTTTTCTGGGCCACTTTTCAAGTCCGCTAAATGGTGAGGAGAGATCGTGCGTGCCTCCGAACCAAGGAAGCATAAGACGGAACAAATTCTAGCACGTTCCGAGATAGCTCTGGCTTCCGGACACGGTGAGTGAGATGCCCTGGAGAGGCTATAATGCTTGTCCAATCGATTTCTCCGGAGACAGACATGCGAATTCTGGCAATTTTTCTTTTCGCCGCGATGACGATTCCGTTTGCAGCGGCGCAACAAAGTCAATCCCAGGACACGACCACCGACACGACAAAACAAGCTGCGGCGAAGAAGGACAAAAAGCAAACTACGCCTGCGATCGCTGCTACTCCAGACAAGACTGCGGAAAGCGGCAAGCCCCCGGAGACGCCGAAGGCCGACGCCGGCGAAGCTACCGACAAGGAAGAACATTACGATGTGACGGAAGTTCCGCCGGTAATTACGCATCACCAGATTTCCGTGGGAGGTCGGGCTCTTAGCTACACAGCGACGACCGGCAGGCTTCCGATTAAGCGGGAAGACGGCAAGACGGAAGCGGAAATGTTTTTCGTGGCTTACATTCTCGACGGACAAGATGCGGGGAAACGGCCGCTGACATTCGCGTTCAACGGAGGCCCAGGCTCAGCTTCAGTATGGCTGCACATGGGCGCGCTCGGACCGAAACGTGTGGTGTTGCAAGCTAACGGCTTTATGCCGGCTGCGCCTTATCGTCTGGAGGACAATCCCGACACGCTGCTGGACCGTAGCGACATCGTGATGGTGGATGCGATTGCGACCGGGTATTCGCGGGCAGCGAACACGGAGCTGACGAAGAAGTTTTTAGGCCTAAAGGGCGACGTGCAGGCTTTCGGCGAGTTTATCCGGCTGTATTTGTCGCGCTACGATCGGTGGAACTCTCCGCTATTTCTGCTGGGAGAAAGTTACGGAACGACGCGTGCCGCCGGTATTGCCGGGTATCTGGCCGATCACGGCATCGCCTTCAATGGCGTGACTCTGCTCTCGATGGCGGTCGATTTTCAAACGCTGGAGTGGAACAAGTCGAACGACCTGCCTTACCTGCTGTTAGTGCCGACCTTCAACTTGATCGCCGGTTACCATCACAAACTGGCGCCCGATCTTACCCAGGACATGGTGAAGACGCGCGAGGAAGTCGTGCGTTTGTCGGCCAACGATTACGCGCT
>PMSZ01000158.1 GCA_003168235.1 Acidobacteriaceae bacterium | reverse complement strand
TGACTCCCTGATGGACGGCGCGAATGAGATGCGGGCCGGCGGCTCCGGTGAGATGGAAGCTGAATTTTCCGCTGCTGTCAGCCTTGGTGCTGGCGGCGACTTCCATGGTGGTGGTGAGGTTGATGAGGATGACCTCGTCACCGGCGGCGGGTTTGTTGGTGGTGCCATTGGTGACGGTGCCGGTCAGGGTTTGGGCGGCGGCAGCAATTGTGAAGGCGAAGATCGCGGCTAGTAATGCGGACTGGGCGAGTTTGGTCAAAGCCACTCCTTTAGAATTCGCGAATTGCAAGATGAATGCCCCCGGAAATGTGGCGCCGCGAATTGGGTATAACGGATACGCTACAAACTCCAATCGAAAGCAAAATGGGGAGGATGTTTCACCTGAAGGACACCTCGACATTGATCTCTGCAGCCACGGGATGACCGTCTTTGTTCGCCGGTTCAAATCTCCACTTTTTCACCGTCTCAACCGCTTTCTCATCCATTTCGCGCCCGCGCCCCGACAACCGCGCTACTCTAACATCCAGCGGCCGGCCGTCGGTACCAACAATCAACCACAAGATGCAAGGACCCTCATCTTTCGCCTTGGGATCTCCGTCGCTCTTGGGCAGTGGGGCAAATGTCGCTCGAGGGGCGGAGACGCCAGACCCGTTCATGACTCGGTAAACCAGCACTCCATCGATCAACCTAGGATTCAGGACAGGGCCGCTTGCGGCGCCGGCTTGAGCTAGACTCGGCCGGCAGACCCCTGAGAGCAGGATCAACGAAGCGAGAGCGAGATTGAGCGTATGTCTCAATTGGATGTTTACCTTCTCAAGAACGTCACACCATCCGCCCGCAGCCTGTTGTAACGCACATGATCACACCGCTTCCGCTTCGGGTGACGCGCCCGAGGACCTATTTCGGCGTGCCGATCGCCTGTTCGAGCGTCAGACGAATAAACCGCTGATAGGGCAGACCAGCGCGCGCGGCACGCTCGCGAACCGCGTCGAAAAGCTCCTCGGACAGACGCAGGTTGATGGACTTGTCTTTACGCTTGATCTCAAAACGGACCCACTGCGCTCCGGAAAGATCGTATTGCGACAGGTCGGCTCGGTCGACGAAGGCTGCCGCGGCACGGTCGCTCTTAAAGGCCGGGATTTTCTTTTTCGAAGGCATCAATCTCCTTTTTGTGCATGTAGCGCGCGCTGATGGGCCGGATCAGGAGGTCTTCGCTCTTGCCTTTCCGCCGAAGCGTGAAAATGATGAATACGCCGCGCCCTTTATCCGTGCGGCCTATGGGGCGAAAGCGATTCTCCCGCTACGAGTGGGCCGCGTCGGGGAGAATGGCCAGCGGGCGCGTAAAAAGCCCCTCGATGACTGTCGACGGAAAGGCCATGCCTTTCGTATTTTCCACGGTTGCCCCTGTCCCAGTCGAAGCCATTCGCCTGCAAAATCATGGTAGCAGATCAGGTATGCAATTGTATAGGCATTCATTATGCCGGGTATGAAGCAATCTGCTCCAGCCGCGCGATCTCGGCCATGATCGCGGCCGCTTCCTCTTCGAGCGAGGTGCGCATGGATTGATAGTCCACGTCGGGCACCTTGCCGGCTTTGTATTCGAAATTCAGGTCGCGCAGGTTTTCGTAGACTGCTTCCTTGCGCTCGCGGAGATAGCCGAGGCGGGTTTTTTCCTCTCCGGCGTAGACTTCGCCGGGGTAGAAGAAAACGTAGTAGAGACAGGCGACGGTGAACGCGGCGCAGACGAAAAGGGTCATCGGACCGTCTCCTTGAGACAAAAGTCAGTGTTAGATCGCAGCTTTTCGCGGGCGGGGGCGCCCGCGCCACATTTCACGATCGTCATAGGTCGGTCTCTTTTCTGGCTCGCCTGCGGAGTTCGTCTAGTTCGCTGCCGTGCGGGATCACGATTCCATCGGCCAGGGCTGGGGTGGGGCGATTCTTCCACGAGCGCACGACGTAGACGACAAATGCGATGCCGAACGCCAGTGCGGCAAAGGGCATGATCCAGGCCACGCGGTTGAAGCCGGTAGCGGTGGGGGCGGCGATTACGGTCGGCCCGTATTCCTGCACAAAGCCTTGCAGGATGAGGTCGTCGCTTATCGCGCCACTGCCTCCGCTGCCTCCACTCTCTCCTCCACCGCCGCCGCGAATAAGCGCGGCCATGAGTTGGTCGCGCATTTTGTCGGAGTAGGTGCAGCCGACGTGATTGCACTCGAGCAGAATCTGGCCGCATCCGCAGGCGCACATCATGCGGTGTCCGAGGTCTTTGAAGCGGGTGTCAGTGTCGCTGGCGCCCATCAAAATAACCACGGCCAAGGCGAGACCAGCCGCCTGAAGCCATCGACGAACCGGGTTGCTGGTTATTGGGTACTGGCTACTGGATACTGTTCTCATCAATCCCCCGCTCCGACGTGCGCCGGTTCGCGCACGGGCGTGGTCGCGGCTACGCGAACTACAGCCGCATTCGGCACGAGGGCAACGATGGTGCCGAACACCATGATGATCAGGCCGATCCAAATCCAGGGAACGAGCGGATTCAGGTGGGCCTTAATGATCGGGCGTCCGGTGGTTTCGTTTTTGCCTTCATAAACCAGATAGACATCCGTCACCAGGAACAGATCTTCGCGGAAGCTGGGATAAATGCGCGGCAGAGTCTGGGGCTGCTGGCTGGCTTTATAGAAGCGGCGTTCGGGATACATGGTCGTAATCTGCTTGCCGCCCCGGAACACGTTGATGATCGCCCACTCGTTGCCGTAGTTGGGATTGTCGTCTTGTGTGTAGGACTGGCAGACGAGCGTGTACGGGCCGATGTTGATCTGGTCGCCAAAGCCCATTTCTTTTTCGACTTCTTTATTGAAAGGGGTGCCGAGGATTCCGATAATCACCAGCGCCACGCCGAAATGCACGATGTATCCGCCATAGCGGCGCGTGTTGCGGTGACACAGTTGAACCATGGCAGAGACGAGATTTTGATCGGTCTTGCCGGCGATGACGCGGCCTCCGCGGAGAAACTCGGAAATGACGGTGAAGATCACCAGCGCCGCGAGGACGGCGGCCATGGTGGCGTAGAAATAAGAAGGATCTTCCCAGGGACGCACGCCGAAAAGGATCATCATGCCGCCGACGGCGATCGAGCCGACTGCAGGAAAAAGAAAATTGCGTTTCAGGCTTTCGAGGGAAGTTTTACGCCATGCCAGCAGCGGTCCCACGGCAGTGAGCAGCAGGAGCAGCAAAGCCACGGGGATGGCCACGCGATTAAAGAACGGAGGTCCGACGGTGACTTTGTGTCCCTGAACAAATTCCGACAAGATGGGAAAGAACGTTCCCCAGAGAATGGTGAAGCAGACGACGAGCAACAGAAGGTTGTTGAACAGGAAACTGGATTCGCGCGAAGCGAGCGACTCCAGCTTGTGTTCGGATTTGAGATGCGCGCGGTTCAACACCAGAAAATAAGTGCAGACTGCAATCGTCAAGCCGATAAAGACCAGAAACCAGGTGCCGATCGATGATTGCGCGAAAGCGTGCACGGAACTGATCACGCCCGAGCGGGTGAGAAAAGTCCCAAGCATCGACAGCAGGAATGTCGCAAAGATGAGCGCCATGTTCCAGACTTTCAACATGCCGCGTTTCTCCTGCATCATGACGGAGTGCAGAAACGCGGTGCCGGTCAGCCATGGCATGAGCGAAGCATTTTCCACCGGATCCCATCCCCAGTAGCCGCCCCAGCCGAGAACGGCATAGGCCCAGTGCGCGCCGAGGAAAACGCCGATGGTCAGGAAGCACCAGGTCACCATGGTCCAGCGGCGGGTGATGTGGATCCATTTTTCGCCGGGATATTTCATGATGAGCGCGCCCAGCGCGAACGCGAATGGCACGGTGAAGCCGACGTATCCCAAATACAGCATGGGCGGGTGAATGACCATTTCGGGATATTGCAGAAGAGGATTCAGTCCGGTGCCATCGGCGGGAAGCGGGCCTTGCATGACGCCGAACGGGCGCGCGGCGAAATTCAGAATCAGCAGAAAGAAAACCTGCACCGAGGCGATGATCATCGAAGCATAAGCAAACAGGCG
>PMSZ01000382.1 GCA_003168235.1 Acidobacteriaceae bacterium | reverse complement strand
ACCTGATTCCCAACCTGGTGGAAACGGTAAAGGGATATGCCCAGCAGGAGGTCACGGTGTTTGGCGACATTGCGAAGGCGCGCTCGGCGCTGCTTTCGGCACAGACCCCTTCGGACAAAATTGCCGCGAACGGTCAACTGGATGGCGCGATTGGACGGTTGCTGTTGGTAGTCGAGAACTATCCGCAGTTGAAATCGAACGAAAATTTCCTGCGTTTGCAAGACGAACTGGCGGGCACGGAAAACCGCATTGCCGTGGAACGCAAGCGCTATAACGACTCTTTACAGGATTACAACACGTACTTGCTGAAGTTCCCGAACAATCTGTATGCCGGATACGCGGGATACAAGGAAAACGATGCGTACTTCAAGGCTACAGAAGGAGCGCGCGAAGTTCCGAAGGTAAATTTTGAAACGAAGCCTGCCTCCGCGGCGCCAGCAACAGCCCCGGCGTCAGCTCATTAAGGCCAGGCGCATAGTCGGGCGTCGTGAACTTGACAAAGCAATCGTCGAGGCTTAAAAAGTACAGAACCGTAGATTGTTGACGGGAGGGAGGCTCCTCAGTGCAAACGTCGCGCAGAGACTTCTTCAAGGTTGCGGCTGTCGGCGGAGTTGCCGCGACCATCTTCGGGTTCGACCTTAAGCCTGCCTACGCCCAACTCAAAGAATTAAAGATCGCCCGCGCTGCCGAAACCCGTTCAACCTGTCCCTATTGCGCGGTCGGATGCGGTGTGCTCATTTACACGATTGGCGACCGGGCCAAGAACGTTACCCCGCAAGTGATCCATGTCGAAGGCGACCCCGATCATCCGACCAACCGCGGAACGTTGTGCCCGAAAGGTTCCTCGCTCGAGCAGGACATGCTCAACCCGCGGCGACTCACAAAGCCGCAAGTCCGGCGCCCGGGCGCGACCGAATGGGAAGACATTTCCTGGGACACGGCCCTGACGGAGATTGCGCAGTGGACCAAGCAGACTCGCGACGCAAGCTTCGTGGAGAAGGACGCGAACGGCAACACCGTCAACCGTTGCGAAGGCATCTCGTTTATCGGCGGCTGTACCGACACAAATGAGTTCAATTATCTGGCCGTAAAGGCCATGAGGAGTCTGGGCTTGGTGTATTTAGAAAACCAAGCCCGTGTTTGACACGGCCCCACGGTCTCAAGTTTGGGACCAACATTTGGACGCGGGGCCATGACGAATGGCTGGATCGACATCAAGAACACCGACATGATGTTGATCATGGGTGGGAATCCTGCCGAGAACCATCCCTGCGGATTTAAGTGGGCGATGGAGGCCAAGCGCAACCGCAACGCCAAGCTGATTTCCGTTGATCCACGCTTCACGCGCACATCGGCGACTGCCGATCTGTTCCTCCAGATCCGCGCCGGCACCGACATTGCATTCCTTGGCGGACTGATCCGCTACGCGATTGAAAACAACCGCGTAGCCAAAGAGTATCTCGTCAACTACACCAACGCCGCTTTCATCGTCAAAGAAGGTTTCAAACTGCCTGACGACGGGTTGTATTCCGGGTTTAATTCCGCATCGTCCACTTACGACAAAACCACTTGGAATTATGAGGAGGGCGGAGATTCCAGCGGCAAAACTGACTCTCCTGCGACTGCTGCGCATGCGAACACGACGCCGGCCGCTGGTCCTCCCTCGACACCCGCCTCGACACCCGCACCGACACCTGCGCCGCCGCCCGCGTTGCCGCCGAATGTCGCGTACGACCTGACGCTGCAGCATCCACGCTGCGTGTTCCAGTTGATGAGGCAGCAATATTCGCGTTACACGCCCGAAGCCGTCGAACGCATCACCGGTATCCCGAAGGACCAGTACCTGAAGGCCATCGATCTGTTTACCTCCGTCCGCAAGGACGGCGACATGAAGAAAGTCGCGACCATCATTTATGCGGTCGGTTGGACGCAGCATACTTTCGGAACGCAAATCATCCGCACCGCCGCGATGATCCAACTCCTCCTCGGCAACGTCGGCAGAGCGGGTGGCGGCGTGAACGCGCTTCGCGGCCATTCGAATATTCAGGGCGCTACGGACATGGCCGGTCTGTTCGATTCTTTATCCGGATACCTGAAAGCTCCCATTCCCGCCGACACCGATCTGGCGGCTTTTCTGAAGCGCACCACGCCGACAGCTTCTAAACCGTCGCCGTGGGATTCGATGAACTACTACCAGAACACGCCAAAATTCATGGTGTCACTGCTCAAGGCGATGTATGGCGACGCGGCCACCAAAGAAAATGGATTTGCTTTCGACTACCTGCCCAAATTTGACCGCGATTATTCATGGACCCACATCTGGGACGACATGTACAACGGCAAGGTCAAGGGCATGCTGGCCTTCGGCATGAACGGAGTGATGATCGGTCCGGACACCGACAAGAACATCAATGCGCTCAAGAAGGCCGACTGGCTGGTGGTGGGCGAAATCTATCCAGACGAAACCAGCGAGTTCTGGCGAGCGCCTGGGATTACCGCCGAAGAGCAGAAGAACATCAAGACCACGGTTTATCGTCTGCCGTGCGCGGGTTTTGCGGAAAAAGACGGTAGCATGACCAACTCCGCGCGCTGGGTCACGTGGAAATATGCCGCAGTTCCGCCTCCGGGACTTGCGCGGCTCGATCAGGACATCGTCGCGCAGATTTTCTTGCGCGTCCGCGCTCTCTACAAGAAAGACGGCGGAAAATTCCCCGACCCAATTTTGAATCTGAGTTGGGCCTATGCAGACGCGGCCCATCCTCCGCTTACCCAAGTCGCCATGGAACTGAACGGCAAGGCGCTGGCCGATCTGAAAGACGATAAAACCGGGCAGGTGATCAAGGCTGGGCAGCAGTTGCCGGGATTTGCGTGGCTAAAAGACGATGGCACGACGATGTGTGGCAATTGGATTTATTCCGGTATGTGGACCGAAGCCGGCGCGCAAATCCAACGGCGTGGAACTGAGGATCCCTCGGGGATGGGCGTTTATCCCAACTGGGCGTGGTCGTGGCCAGCCAACCGGCGCGTGCTCTACAATCGTGCCTCTTGCAATCTGGAGGGGAAGCCGTGGGACCCGGATCGCAAGCAAGTCTGGTGGAACGAGGCGGCAGGGAAGTGGGTTGGCAACGACGTGCCCGACTTCAAACCCGATTCCCATCCAAAAGACCATATGGGGCCGTTCATTATGAATCCGGAAGGCATCGGGCGCCTGTTCGCGCCGATCGGCGTCCTCGCGGACGGGCCGTTCCCCGAGCACTACGAACCCATTGAGAGCCCGATCAAGAATCCATTTCACCCCGAGCAGTCGAATAATCCGCTGGTGAAGAAATTCAAGACACCGTATGACAAGTTCGGATCGCCCGATGAATACAGCATTGTCTGCACCACCTATCGGCTGACCGAGCAGTATCACTACTGGACCAAAAATAATCCGATGAACGTGCAGTTGATCCCCGAACCCTTCGTGGAGATTCCGGTGGAATTGGCGGACGAAAAAGGGATTCGCGGGACCGATAAGATCAAGGTCATCAGTGCGCGGGGAACGTATATCGCGAAAGCCTTTGTCACGCGTCGGCTGAAACCCATGATGATCGACGGCAAGAAGGTCTATCAGATCGGGTTGCCGATTCACCAGGGCTTCCGTGGCATCGACGAGGATGAGGGAAGAAATGCACGGACACCGGCAAATTTGCTGACGCCGGCAGTCACCGATCCGAATGCTCACACCCCTGAATCCAAGGGCTTCCTCGTAAAAATCGAGAAGGCATAATGAGCGACATCGGAGAGCTGCACAAGGAACGACAATGAGCCAGGCCTCAACAGAAATAATCCGGATTTCGGGCCACGCCGGGGCCGTTGCGGGTGAAGGGTTGAACCGGGAGTTCACTGTTTGCAAGCTGGTCGACACCACCACGTGCATCGGCTGCAAAGCGTGCGAAGTGGCGTGCCTCGAATGGAACGGTTATACCTTCACCGAGACTACCTTCGACAACAGTTACCAGACGATGCCGGAAACGGCATGGAATTACTGGAACCTGATCAAGTTCAACGAACACGAGCGCGCCGACGGCAGCATGATGCTGCTGATGCGCAAAGACCAGTGCATGCACTGCGCCGATCCGGGCTGTTTGGCGGCCTGTCCGGCGGATGGCGCCATCGTTCAGTATGCCAATGGCATCGTCGATTTCCAGGAAGCGAATTGCATCGGTTGCGGATATTGCATCACGGGATGCCCGTTTAACATCCCCAAATTCAGCCCGACGACTCGCAGGGTTTTCAAGTGCACGCTGTGCAATGACCGCGTTTCGCAGGGACTGGAACCGGCTTGCATCAAAGCCTGCCCCACCGGATGCCTGCATTTTGGGACGAAGGCCGAGATGAAGGAGCTGGGGGAAACGCGGGCAAAGCAGCTTCGGGATGTTTCCGGGTTCGCCGACGCGGGAGTATACGACCCTCCGGGAGTCGGGGGAACGCATGTCATCTATGTTCTGCACGATGCCAAGAATCCAGAGTTGTATGGCGGGCTGCCCAGGGATCCTCACGTTCCTCTGTCTGTGCGATTGTGGAAAACTCCGCTGAAGTGGCTGGGAAATATAGCGATAGTCGGCGGAATCCTGGGCATGGCGATGCATTACATGCGATTTGGGCCGAAGAAAGAAGAACCAATTCCGCCAGGTGAAGTAGTGAATAATGAGAGGCGTGTATGACGACCGACGCCGTTTCGCGCTCCAGTGCCGCTCACCAAGATGAGGAGAAGATCGTTCGATACACGCTTACGGAGCGTGTAAATCACTGGATCGGTGCTCTCTCTTATATCTACCTGCTGATGACTGGCTTAGCGTTCTGGTCACCCTACCTGTATTGGCTGGCCGCGGTTGTGGGCGGCGGCCCAGTGGCGAGGTTGTGGCATCCGTGGTTCGGATTGGTGTTTACGGCGTCAGTGTGCTGGACGTTCGCAGAGTGGCGCCGCGATATGGAAATTAACGCCTCCGATCGCGCCTGGGCCAAGGCGATCCCGGATTACATCCAAAATGAAGATGACAAATTGCCTCCAGTTGGGCGTTTCAATTATGGGCAAAAGCTGTTCTTCTGGGGAATTTTCTATGGTGTGATCCTCCTACTGCTCTCAGGGGTCGTCTTGTGGTTCACCGAGACGCTCCCGTGGAGCTTGCGCTTCTTGCGCTACGCCGCCATTCTGGTTCACGCCAGCGTGGCGCTGATTACGATTGGACTCTTTTTGATCCATGTCTACATGAGTGCGGTACTGGAAGAAGGCAGTTTTGGATCGATGATTAGCGGATATGTCACACGCGCATGGGCGTGGACGTTTCATCGAACATGGTATTACCAGATCACCGGAGCCCGACCCAACCCCGGATCCCAGCCTCGTTCTGAACCTCGATCGGGACAATGATCCGAACAACGGTCGGAACAACGATCGATCGGAAGTGGGATCGTCGCATCCGTCGCGCCGATGAACTGGCCTCGACGTATCCCTTCTCCGCCGAAGGATTGCGTTATTACTCGCGTATTGCAACCTTTCAAAAGAACTTGTACACGGAAATCCAGAAAGCTCTTGCCAGCACTCCGAAGATTTCCGCTGACCGGCCGCTGCGCGATGAATTGGATCTTTTTCTTCTTCTGCCCCACTTTTCCGGATTCCTCAACGTGATCCAGCAAATTGCCCCCTCGGCGCTCGCGGAGGCTGCCGCCGGCTTGGCGCAGAAAGGCCCCGCGGGATGGCAGCACGCGATTGAAGACTTCTGGCACGGGGATCTCGAATTGAATGCGGCAGCACAAGGCGCTGACCCGATCAACGGCAGCAATGGGGACGATCCGTCCTATCCCGATCGCTCGCTGGCATGGATGTTTCTTCAACCCTATGCCGAATATCTTGCCGACCACCGCGAAACCGCGAGTCTGGACGGAACTCCGTCTACCTGCCCGTTCTGCGGCGGCAAGCCTGTCGCTGGAGTCTTACGGAGCGAGGGCGACGGCGGGAAAAAGTCGCTAATTTGCGTCCTCTGCGCGTACGAATGGGCTTTTCGACGAATCTATTGTCCGGCATGCGGTGAAGAAAGAGAGCCGCAGATGGCGTTTTATTCTGCACCTGAAATCGCGCACGTCCGCGTAGACGTCTGCGATACCTGCCACACTTATCTGAAGACGATCGATTTAACGAAGACGGGGTTGGCGGTTCCCGTTGTCGATGAGATCGCGACAACTCCTCTCGATTTGTGGGCGCGCGAACACGGGTACACCAAATTGCAAATCAACCTGCTGGGAATCTAATCGCACCACCGCGATCGGCAACGCTTTCCTCATCTTTTTGAGCCACTTTTTGCGCCATGCGGAATGAAGCCCAACTCCACAATGGCTGTCAAATTTTGCCGTGGTCCATTGAAAAGCAATGGGTAGTGCGTGATGTGCTCATACTGAATTTGGCTCTTGATGTACGTTCCAGACGTCGAGTGGAATTCATTGCGCAAAGAGTAATCCTGCCAGCGCCCGCCTCCCGGAATGAGAGCTGGATCGACATAATTATTCTTGTACATGAGTTGGAAAGTATTTACCGCTGACCGCCAATAGGTCAGCCAGCCTTGAATGGTCTGGCCGTTGCGGCCGACAGTGTTGCCCATCAGAAAGCCGTTGTTGGTGTTCGCCTCATGATAGTCGTTGTCGAAGTAAACGTACTGGCCATCATTTCCGTGGGTCCCGCTCTTCCAGCCGGGAGTTTCTGTGTTGGCGGCTTCGATGTGAAGATCGAATTTCGGCGCGCCCGGAATGCGAGTAATGTAGATGCCCGGCCGGAATGGAGCCGACGCCGGCCGCTGCCAGGCGACGAAATCGTCCTCGGCATAGACCTCACCGTAGAGAATGATGTAGTTCCGCACCTTGGGGACGTAAAAGGTCCAATCCATTTCATCGTCGTTATCTCCCGGAACAGAATGCCCGGGAAGCTTGTTGCTCGTTTGACCGAACAGACTCAGAAGGAAGTTGTGCAGAGTAAAAGGATCTCCTCCCTTCCCGCCGATGGTCATGGTGCGGGCGTATCCGATTTCCAAGCAGGGCAGAGGGTTGATGGTGATTTTTTGACCGTAATACCATGGGCTGGGATGGTCCGTTCGGCCTGCGAGTCGACCGAGGAAATGATCGCTCCGCACCGGCCCCAGAAACTTCAAGATCCAGGGCAGACGGATCGGAGTGGGATTGACGATTTCAACCATGTCAACTGGCTCGGCGTTATCACTCAGCAAGAAGGAGCCGCCGAGACCCGGACCCCAGGAATGACTTTGCCTGCCCACCGAGAGCTGAAATTTGTCGAGCTTCAGTGGGCTCAAATTCATCACGATGTAAGTATCAAGTAATCGTGGACGGTTGATTCCGTTAATGCCGACGTCGGGAGGAACAGGAATACTATCTTTGAGCGCGATGACATCGCGGACTGCCAGCGAATCTGGGGGAGCGGACGGCGTGTGCTGATATTCGCCCCGGACGTACAGTGCGAAGAGTCCGGCCTCAGCCCGAAAGGCGCTACCCACCTGAGCATTTGTTCCCCGTTCAAAGGGGCGGCCGAAGTCATAAGAAACGGTTTGGCCGAAGTGATAACTGTCGGCCAAGTCGGGCCCACTGATGGATACGCCGCGAGCGTAGGCTGACTCAAGGCTCGCGTTCAGGTTGCGAGTACCCTCTTGCAGTCCAAGCTCATAGGAAAATTCCTCTTCCAGGCGGTCTAGCAGTTCCACTCCGTCGTCGCTCAAGAACAGCCGAGCTCCCTGAACGTCTTTCGATTCATCGATCATGCGCGCGCATTCCATGCGAGTCCAGGGGCGCATGCCAGCGAATCCTGGCTCCCGGTACCCCATTGCAGCCAGACGATCAAGGGCTGGATAAATCCAACTATCGAGGGGAACGTAGACTGACCCCATGTGCCTGGGACTGTGGCCGCTATTTTGTCCGGTCTCAGGTTCGCTCTGGGGCAGCGCATAACGCGGCACAATGAACGCCGCGATGCCGATGGCCAGCCAACCGGCGGCCGATCTTGCTGAAAACGTCAAGCTGACCTCTTGATCGTTATAGGTCAGCGCACGAATTAGGCAAACTATCCTTTTGGACGAGGCGCTCGTCGACGAGGCGATCATCCGCCAGGGTCGCGTTTAACCCGTCCCAGGCCACAGTCAAATGCCGGGTTCGAGATCGTCAAAGCGGCGCCACTTGTAGAAGGAAATCGATACGATCCAGCTCAGCGCGAACAGGCCCACGATGAAAAAGCCAAGGGTGCCGAAATTGTCGTTGAGGCGGACCACTGCAATCCAAAACCATCCCTGGAGGTGAAAATGTTCGCCCAACAGTCCGAGTACCTCGATGCCCCCGACGACCAGTGCGACCACAACGGAAACACAGGTGATGGTGAGGTTGTAATAGAGCTTGCGGATAGGTTTCACAAATGCCCAGCCGTACGCTCCCAGCATCAGGATGTTGTCGGTGGTATCGATCAGCGACATGCCGGCGGCGAAGAGTACGGGGAAAACCAGGATCGCCCAAAACGACAGGCCCTTAGCCGCCTCCGCCGCGGAAATCCCCAACAGGCCAATCTCGGTCGCGGTATCGAATCCCAAACCAAATAAAACGCCCAGCGGATACATGTGCCAGCTGCGGCCGATCATACGAAACACAGGGCGGAATAATCGGGAGAGAAATCCGCGGCTGCCGAGAAGTAGATCAAAATCCTCATCCACGTAAGGCTCGCCGCGACGGACCCTTACAAACGTCCGGTAAATCGACCGCAGAACAATGAGATTCACCAGGGCTATTGCGAAAAGAAAGAAGGCTGAAATCAGCGTGCCGACAACCGATGCTACGTTTCTGATGGTATCGAACCGATGTTGCAGTGCGAGCGCCGCTCCCGCGATGGCCGCTGAGCCGAGAACGACAACCGTCGAGTGCCCGAGCGAGAACATGAAGCCGACCGCGACCGGCCGTTTTCCCTCCTGCATCAACTTGCGGGTCACGTTGTCGATGGCGGCAATGTGGTCCGCGTCCACGGCATGACGCAGGCCAAAACTGTAAGCAAGAAGCGCGGTTCCGAGGAGCACCGGGTAGCGATGGAAGGCAATGCCGGCCCAAATCCACGCGCCCAGGTTGAAGGCGAATAAAATTCCGTAGATTGCAACAACGCGGTAGCGGAGGTTATCCCCAGCATCATTGAAAAGATTCGACAATCCAGGCCGGATGGCAGGTCTCGCGTTGCCGAGCGTTAGCGACCCGGCCTCGGATTCCGCGTCCTTGGGGGCAGCGGTTGTGATTGGACAAAGCGCCAGAAGTTCTCCTCAAAACGCTGCGAATAGATAACACGAAGTTCCAAATCGTAGCTACACGAAACCCGATTTGTAAAAGAATTCTACCTCCCATTGGGTTCACCTGGTTGCTATGCAGTCAAGCAATCAATTGCTTGAGTTTGTTGGCCATGCAACCCCCGACTTTCAGCTTGCAACTAAATGATTAGTTACCTTTCGCTGGGTCGAGCGTCTAAGGTGCAGGAGGGAGTCCGAGTGCCACCGAGACAATCGGGAACTTTGACCGAAGCGGAGCTTCGGATCATGAACGTGTTGTGGGTGAAAGGATCGGGCACGGTCCAGCAAGTGCTTGATTCGATTGCCGAAACTCCCATTTTGGCCTACAACTCAGTTCTGACGACCATCCGCGTGCTGGAGAGGAAGGGTTATCTGGAGCATCTAAAGGATGGACGGGCGCACGTCTATACGCCGCTCGTAGGACGAACCGAAGCGACACGCTCGGAAATCCGCCACCTGGTGGGCCGCTTCTTCAAGGATTCGCACGAACAACTGGTCCTGAACCTTCTCGAAGACCAGGGAATTGGGCAGGAGGAGATCAGACGCCTGCGAGACATGTTGGTTAATAAAGATCCGATCCGGAAGAACGCAAAATGAACTGGCTTTCTTTGCAGACCCTGGCCCAGACCTCGATCGAGCGGATTCTCAACGCGCTCCCCGAAGGATTGCTGATCGCGTTTTTTGCCTGGGCGCTGCTGCGTGTTTTGCGCAAGCAAAGTTCCGGGACACGGTTTGCCGTCTGGTTCCTGGCGCTGGTAGCGGTCGCGGCCCTCCCCGTATTGGCCGCGTTCGGCCGGGGTCAGACAATATGGGTGGCGGGGATGTCGCCGGGCGCATGGGGAAGCATGCGGCCCGCGATCAACATCCCCGCCCGTTGGACGGTGGTCATATTCGTTATCTGGTTCTTTGGGGCTTGCCTGGCGGTGGCACGCCTCGGCGTTGGTTTTTGGCGCCTGCGCACGCTACGCCAGAGTTGCGGCGCCATCGACTTAACCGACCTTGATCCAACTGTGCGAAAGACGATTGAGACCATNNCATCGGTTTCTGGAAGTCGACCATCGTTCTTCCGACCTGGGTGTTGCGCGAACTGTTACCCGAAGATCTCAACGTGATCCTGCTGCACGAGTTCGCGCATTTACGGCGCGGGGACGACTGGACCAACCTCATTCAGAAGATTGTCGGCGCTGTATTTTTCTTTCATCCTGCCGTGTGGTGGATCGATAACCGGCTGTCGGTGGAACGTGAAATGGCATGTGACGATGCTGTGTTGGCCGAAACCTCGAACCCGCATGGATACGCCACTTGCCTGGTCTCGCTCTTAGAAAAGAGTCTGGCGCATCGCCTGGAGAAGAGTTTTGGGGATAAACGATGGTCGATGGCGCAGGCTGCCATTGACCGGGCGCGAGAGGCTTCGCTCCGGCTGGCGCGGATTCTCGACGCCAACCGTCCCATGGCTACGCGGGTCTGGAAACCGGCGCTTGGGATAGTGGGAGCTTTTTCGCTCATTTGCCTAGCGGTGCTTCCGGTTGCGCCGCAATTTGTTGGCTTTGATGAGGGTGTGGCGTTGAACAACGCCGATCGTGCGCTTTCGGCCACGGTTACGCCGGCCTCATTGTCGAGGTCGCATTTGACTCCCTTGCAACATCAAGATGCCAAATTAGCGAACCCTACGGTCATTCCAGCCGGACTGCGAGTGGAAGAATCGTTGCCGGGACGCTCAGCTAGAGTGTCGCGCGCGATGGTGGCAAGTCGGAATTTTGTGCACGCCGAGGTTGCAGCCCTCCGCGCAAAGCCTACGCGTGGGCGCGTAGTTGCGATCAGCGCCGATACGGATCAGGAAATTGTGCCGCAATTTCAGACTCTTGTCTTTTTTGAAGCCACACAGTACAGAACCTCCAATTCGACAGTGTGGAGCGTACAGGTATGGCGCGTGATGTTGGTGAGTCGAGTGCAGGAACGTCTGGCGAGAATGCCGGTCACGAATTCGATCTAGGGGCAAAAATTTTTTGCCCTGAACAACTACATCATTAGTTGTTGGATATAGCTTGAACTTTTTTGGTCGAACTCTAAGGAGAAGAAAAATGAAGATGTGGCTAGAAAGTTGTAAAGCAAATTGTAAGAACCTGTTGACCCGTCGTCTGACGGTGGCCTTACTTGCCATCGCGGTCGTGGGGTCGGTTGCAACATTCAATTTCGCGAAGTCGGCGACGGCAGCGGCAGCTCCAACGCCAGCTCCGGCGGCAGCCCCGCTCGATGACAACAGCGTCGCAGCGTTGCTCACTCTGGATCAGGCAATGGAAACACTCGCGGCACGAGTCACGCCGGCAGTAGTGAACGTGACAGTAGTGTCGAAGGGCAATGCGCAGGAAAGTCAACAGGAAGGCACGCCCGACATGCAGCAATTTTTCGGTCCGGGCGGACCTTTCGGCCGGCAGTTCAGCATCCCGTCACAGCCCCAGAACAGAATGGAGCATGGCTTGGGCAGCGGCGTGATCATCTCTCCCGACGGATACATCGTCACCAACAATCACGTGATCGATGGAGCGGTCGACATTCGGGTCACGATGAGCAACCGTGAAGTGATGTCCGCGAAGCTGGTGGGCGCCGATCCGCTGACGGATCTCGCGGTCATCAAGGTTGATGGAAAGAGCTTGCCCAGCGTTCCATGGGGAAACTCGGCCAACCTGCATCCGGGACAGACGGTGCTGGCGTTCGGAAATCCCTACGGGTATCGTTTCACGGTAACGCGCGGGATTATCAGCGCTCTGAACCGTCCGAATCCTGACGTGAGCGATCGCCGCAAGCCGGGTGAGTTCATTCAGACTGACGCGGCTATCAATCCCGGAAACTCCGGTGGAGCGCTGGTGAACGCGCGCGGCGAACTGATCGGCATCAATACTTTCCTGATTTCATCCTCGGGATCGTTCTCCGGTATGGGTTTCGCAATTCCAGCCCAGATTGTTGAGCCGACGGTCGAGACCCTGATTCGTGACGGAAAAGTGACGCACGCATTTATCGGAATTCAGATCGCCGACGTCACTCCCGACAATGCCAAGTTCTTTCAGATGAAAAAAGCCGAAGGAGCTTTGGTGAGCGACGTTCAACCGGGCGCGCCGGGAGCAAAAGCTGGACTGCGAACGGGCGACGTCATAACGGAACTCGACGGCAAGCCGGTGACCGACGCCGGTCAACTGCAAATGCTGGTCGGACAGAAGCGGCCGGGTGACACCATTCACCTCGAGGTGGCACGCGACAATAAGACGATTAGCGTCCCCGTAACCCTCGAAGTGCTCGGCGGCGATAAAGGCACGGAAGTCGCTGGCGGCGATCATGGGAAGGGCCGCTGGGGTCTGCGGCTCGCCGACTTGACTCCCGATGTTCGCAACCAACTGCAGGGCGACGGGCAGCAATCTGACGGGCAACAATCTGACAATCTGCGGGGGGTCCACGGCGCAGTCGTTGAGGACGTCCAACCCGGCAGTTCGGCAGACAATGCTGGCTTGCAACGTGGGGACGTGATCATGGAAGTCGATCGGCATTCCGTGAAATCCGCATCCGAGGTGGCAAACCTGCTGTCGAGCGTACCGGCAGGTCAGGACGCGCTGGTGCTCGTGTGGTCCAATGGGGGCAGCACGTTCCGAGTGTTGCATCCGGCACAGACGAGCGGCGAATAGCTGGCGCTGATCGTGGCATAGATTGCGCGCCGCGTTCCACCCCTCTGGGGTTGGACGCGGCGCGCTTCTTTTTTACTCTCTCGAGCTATGGTCGCCAAACTACCGTCGCCGATGGATTCCATTAACAATTCGAGTTGGACTTGAAACGCTGCGGAGGTTAAAGTCTTTTCTTTTGTTGAGTGTTGGCAATAGCATGGGTCTAAATGCGCGACCTCACGCCATTCTAGTTGCACCGTAGTAATCGATGGACCCATCGACAATGTGGAGACGCTGCGTCTGCTACCGATAGAATGTTCTAGGGGTGGCTCCAGGATGTCTCTTGAGTGGCCGGAATTGAACCCGGTCGGGTGTGCAACCTCTAATACTTCGAGCAAGTGGGGGCAAGATTTGGATCGATCGGATGAGCTAGTTCAGGACCAGAACCCTGATGTTTGCTCGCTTGATGCCAGCTATGTGCTGACATGGCAGGAAATCGCGAACTTGGCGGCGGAGCCGGGCAAGCCAGCGGAGACCCTGATGAACGTCGTCGCCTTGATTGCCAGACGGTTTGGCACCGACGTTTGTTCGGCGTACCTGCTCGAGCCCGATCGCGCCAATCTGGTTCTGGCCGCGACACTAGGGTTGCGCCAGGAGTGCGTCGGCAAGCTGCGTATGGCGGTTAGCGAAGGACTCGCGGGCCTGGTCGCCGAACAGGTCAGTCCGGTGGCCGTGGAACAGGCCAGGAATCATCCCCGTTTTAAATATTTCTCCGACTCAGGAGAAGACCTCTATCAATCCTTCCTCGGAGTTCCTCTTATCGATCGCGGCGTTCTGCAGGGAGTGTTGGTGGTGCAAACGGCGGAGGCGCGGGTTTTCCCAGAAAACGAGATTCGTCAGCTGACGGAAGCCGCGAACCGCGTGGCGCACGTGGTCAGCGAAGCGCGCACACTCGACCGTTTTATCGCGCCCGCCCAGGAGCGGCTGTGGGCCCTGGCCCGCAATATGTGGTGGAGTTGGGACCACGACGCCTCAGGCCTGTTCCGCGACATTGATCCACTGCGCTGGAGCCAGCTCAACCACAGTCCGGTCGCGTTGCTGAGCGAGTATCCTCTTCCCAAACTGGAAGCGCGCGCCAATGAGCTCGCGCTGCACAGCCGGATCAACTACGCCTACCGGCGCCTCCGCGAGTACGAGGATGCGGAACGCACCTGGGGCGCGCGCCATGCCGGAATTTTGCGGCCTCGCCCGGTGGCGTATTTCTCCGCCGAATTTGGCGTGCACGAATCTCTGCCGGTCTACTCCGGAGGTCTGGGAGTTCTGGCCGGCGATCATATCAAGAGCGCTTCCGATCTTGGGATACCCCTCGTTGGCGTGGGTCTCTTTTACGGTCAGGGATATTTCCGTCAGCGCCTCGATCGCGACGGTTGGCAGCGCGAAGAATATCTGGAGACGGACGTCAGCCAGCTTCCCATGGAAACGGCCATCGGGATCAACGGCCGGCCGGTCTTGGTCCAGGTTGATACCCGTCACGGCGCGATTTACGCAAAAGTATGGCGCGTGAAGGTGGGCCGTTGTGATTTGCTTCTCCTTGACTCCGATGTGGATGGCAATACTCCCGAGGACCGCGAACTGACCTCGCGTTTATACGGAGGCGACGGCCGGGTGCGCGTGCACCAGGAACTGCTGCTCGGCGTGGGCGGTCTGCGCGCGCTGAAAGCGCTGGGCATCACTCCCGGAGTGCTTCATCTGAACGAGGGACACAGCGGATTCGCCGTCCTGGAGGCGATTCGCCAACGAATGGAAGAGGAAGGTATCGGCTTTGAGAAAGCCGTGCCCCGCGTTGCTCGTGAAGTGGTCTTCACCACCCACACTCCGGTTCCAGCCGGCCACGATCGTTTCGATGCCGATCTGATCGAAGAACACCTGGGGCCTCTGCGCGAGGCGCTCACCCTCTCCAAAGAAGGTTTCATGGCGCTGGGCCGCGAGGATCCCGAGAGCGACGAGCGTTTCTGTATGACCGTGCTTGGTCTGCGGCTTTCGCGACGCGCCAACGCGGTTTCCTCGCTGCACGGTGAAGTCTCACGCGCGATGTGGACCAATCTGTTTCAGGGGAAACCGGAAGATGCCGTCCCCATTGGGCACATTACCAACGGTGTCCACGTTCCCACCTGGTTGGCGCCACAGATGTTCCGGCTCTACGATCGCCATCTTGGCACGGGATGGCATCTCCGTAGCAGCGAAGCCAAAATCTGGGATGGCATCGAGAACGTCGATGACGGCGAACTCTGGGAGACCCACTTCAACCTGAAGTCACGGATGATCGAATTCGTGCGCCGCCGTGCTGTCAGACAAGCCGCGCGCCGCGACGAGCCTCGTGATGTGCTGCAGCAACTGGAACGCGCACTCAGTCCCGATGCGCTCACCATCGGTTTTGCGCGCCGGTTTGCGACCTACAAGCGCGCCAACCTGATTTTGGCCGACATCGAAAAAATGGCGAGTCTGGTCAACGATCCGAAACGTCCGGTGCAATTTGTATTTGCCGGGAAGGCGCATCCGCTCGACGAGCCTGGTAAGCGCGTGCTGCAGCAGATTGCCCAGTTGATGCGCGATTCTCAGTTTTCCGACAAAATCGTTTTCATCGAAGATTACGACATCAACGTGGGCCGCCATTTAACCCAGGGTGTCGATGTCTGGCTGAACAACCCGCGGCGCCCGCTCGAAGCCTCGGGAACCAGCGGCCAGAAGGTCGTTTTGAACGGTGGCTTGAATCTCTCGATTCTCGATGGCTGGTGGGCGGAAGCTTACGACGGGCTGAATGGCTTTGCCATCGGCACGGGACGAACGCACTCGAATATGGATGTACACGATATTCGCGATGGCGAGGACTTGTATCGGGTGCTGCACGACGAGGTGATCCCGCTCTATTACAAGCGCGATCGGGACGGGTTGCCGCGGGGTTGGATCAAGCGCATGAAGCGGACCATTCGCTCATTAGGGTGGCGCTTTAACGCGAATCGGATGGTGATGGATTACACGCTGAA
>PMSZ01000412.1 GCA_003168235.1 Acidobacteriaceae bacterium | reverse complement strand
GTAGAAAGTGCCGACGCCGTTCTCGAAATGGCCTTTGACGGGCGGGTCGAGGTCGCCAAAAGGATTGCGCCCATCGAGCCACCAGATTGCCCACTGAGCGGTTTTGGGGTCGTACGAGCGCAGACTGACTCCGCGATAATCGCCGCCCGGCATTTTGAAAACGTTGTCGTCGACGTTGCCCCAACCGTTGAGGACTTGCCACACGGTTGCAGTTCCGTCGAATTCCTCCCATTCATGACTGCCGGCGAGCCGCTCTTTCAGTCGCCGCTGATGGGATTGCCAGTGCCCGACCAGAAAATCGAAATCGTGCAGACCGCTCAGGTTGGGCGCTTTTGTGGCCTTCGGGTTGTCCTGGGCAGAGTGGGCGAGAACAACGGCGCCCATGACGACCGCCAGGACGACGACGGAGGAGGCTAGTGTAATGCGGGAGCGTTTCATGCTTCCCCTTTTCAGTTGTCGAGGCAGAACGCTACGGTCAGATTTCGGCCCATGCGCCGGATAGGCGATGGCGCAGCCTCTGCTGGTCTTTTTCGGATTTGCGCTGCTCTTCCTGCATCTTACGCTGGGAGTCTCGCAGGGCGCGCTCAGCATCGCGCAACTTCTTCTCCCAGTCTTTATTTGCGACCCCAGCGGAGCGCAATGCCTGCTCCACTTCTTCCGAAATGGCCGGACCCAGGCGCGCGAGTTCTTCTCCGGCGCGGTTCATGGCCTGCTGGGTTTCGGCGCAGAGCTCAGGGAATTCGAACGTTTCTTCAAGCAGGGTGCCGGAGTCTTTCTTTTCGGGAAGAGTCAAAGTGAGATTCAATTGTCTTCGGTCACGCATCACCGTCACCGCCGCCGTGCTGCCCGAAGACGATCGCAGCGCGCGGTTAAAATCCGACGCGTCGTGCACCATCTGACTGTTGACCTTGATGACGACATCTCCGGCGTGGAACCCGGCTTTTTCTCCGCGGCTGCCTTTTTCAACCGAGCGCACCAACACGCCATTGCCGTCTTTGACGCCGAAGAATTCCCCCAGCTGAGCATTGATGTTTTCGATCATCAGGCCGCTGCGCAAACCAGAGTGGACCACCACAATCGGCACCGGAAGGTCGAAGTCGGGCATGGACGGCATCTTCGGCATTTCAGGCATTTCGGGCATTTTTGCCATCGATTTGCGCCGGTCGGCGAGCTGCACTTTGATGGTCATGGATTGACAATCGCGGCTGATGCCAAGCGCAACCACTCGGCCGGGCGGCGTTTCTTTGATCATGTGGCGCAGTTGACCTTCATTCTCGATCGGATTGCCGTTCAGGCTCAGGATCACGTCATGTGCGCGCAGGCCGGCTTTGCCGGCGGGAGCATCCTCGTCGACCATCGTGATCTCCACGCCGTGCTCGTCCTTGAGCTTTAGTTCTGCGACGCGGTCGGGAGAAACGTCCGAGATGTCTACGCCAAGGTACGCATTGCCGCCGGATTCGTCGGAATTGTTGCTCGAAGCCCAGCTATCGTCGCCGTGGTCATAGTCAGCGCCGACGTTAGAGTCAACGCTAGAGTCAACCCTGTTGGAGTCAACGTTGGAATCAACGCCCGAATTCGTCGGTTGCGCGCTCGCTACCGGCGCGATGACCAGAGAAAAGATGACCAGCGACAAACAAAATGCGCAAAGCAGAAAACGATGAATCATGGGCATCCCCCAAATACATACAAAATTTCTGTGGAGAGCCGGGCGGGACGCCCGTCCCTCCATCGCGACCTAGCGACTGATGCGGCGGAAACTGACGTTGCCTGAATTGGTCCGGATCTTCAGCACCGGGCCGCCGCCGTTCAGTTTTCCTTCGGCCGTCACCGTCTTCGGCCCCCAGGGGCCGCCTTCGCTCGAAACGTGAATGTCGGAGAAATCGCTGCGAATCGTGTGGCCGTTGGCGATTTCGATTTCGGCACGAACCGAGATGGCGAGATCGCTGGCCAGATAAACAGTGATGTCGCCCGCCGAAGTCTCAAGCGTGGAGTTGTTCTGAACGCCGGTCGACGACAACAGCTTGACGACGATTCCGCCGGCCGACGTTTCAGCCTGCACCGAGGTTGCGCCGTCCAGTTGAATACTGCCGCCGCCGGTCTCGGCCTGAACACGGCCTTTGCCCGAAGCCAGCCGAATGCTGCCTGCGGCGGTTTGAATTTGCGCCGACCCGCCGATTTCGCCCAGGTCGACGGTGCCTCCGCCGCTGGTGGCCTTCAGCGTCCCGCTGCATTTATCCACGCGGATGCTGCCCCCGCCGGTTTCCAATACAGCGCCCTGCAGACCGGAAAGAACGACCAGATTTCCCCCCCCACTCTCGGCTTTGATGTCGCCCTTGGCGGACGCAATCTTGATATTGCCGCCGCCCGTGCTCAGGGTAACGTTGTTCGCCACACTGCCCACGTCAATTGTGCCGCCGCCGGTTTCCACCGATAACGGGCCGCCGATATCGTCTGCCTCAATACCGCCGCCGCCGGTTTCAAGTTCAACTCGCCCGCTGATGTGGGTGACGTTTACACTACCGCCGCCGGTCTCGATCTTGGCGACATCAAGGTTGCGCGGCACATTGATGACAAAATCGTCGGAGCACCGACGATCGCGCCCGCCTGATTCTGAGGCGATCCACGCAGTGTCTCCTTTTACCAACGCAGTCATGCGGTAAGACTCGAACTCGCGGCGTGCCTCCTGTTCTGAAGAGGTGTAGGCGCGACGATGGATGACATAAGTGATCGATGTTTGCGAACCGCCCTGAACTTTGACCGAGCCCGAAGCCAGCTTGAGCCGCAGGTTTCTGGCCGCGCCGAGATCACCCGTCATTTCCTGCACCCAGTTGCCTCCGTCGCGATACATCCGAGTTTCCTGGGACAGCGCCACGGATGCCAGCGTGATTACCACGACTGCGATGCTGGCGAGTTTTATTGCTTGCTTCAATGCATGTCCTCCTTCTTACTCAGTACGTCTTTCGCTGTTCGTCGTTCGCTATTTGCAAAGCCCTGGATGCCACGGCAGCTCGCGAACAGCGAACAGCGAACGACGATTCCTAATCCATTTCCGGCATCTGCGCCAGCATGGCCCGGGCCTGCGTACGGATCGAGACATTCTGGTCCGTCTGCGCCAGTTTGGCCAGCACGGCGCGCACGTTGCTGTCGCTTTTCATCGGCTCCACCAGGCGCAGGGCCTGCAGGCGAACGCCGGGGTTGTCGTCGGAGATCAGCGCCCGCAAAACTTCATCGCGCACCTGCGGATCCTGCTTCACAAAGCCACTCAGCCCGTCCAGCGCCTTCAGACGCACGCCTGGATTGCTATCGTTCTGCAGCACATACATCAACGCCGCGCGTACATGCGTATCGTTGGAAGATTGCGTCAGCACATCCACCGAGTCGAGCCGCACTCCCGAGTTGTAGTTGCTGCGCGCCGCGAACAGCAGCAATTGCTGGATGCGCTGGTCGTTCAGAGAACCTTGCGCTTCTTGGGTTGAAAGCGTGTCGTACTTGATGCTGACCTTGTTCGAGCCTGGCTCCTGCGTCACCGAGCGAATGCCCGCGATCGCCGAGGACTCCGTCGGTTCGTTGGCCGTCGCACCGCCCGACCCAAGCGAACTTGTTACCGCATTTTCGCCGCCGCGTGCCGCCACGAAGTTATATGTCGCACCGATGCCGCCACCGAATCCCACAATGAAGATGGCTGCTGCCAGAGCGGGCGCCATGCGAATCTGCCGCAGCCAGACCGCTGGCTCAACGATTATCCGCTGCCAAAACCCGCCTTGTCGCGTGGTTTCGAGCGCTTCCTGCAATCGCATGCGCGACGCCGCCAGCAGGTTCGGAGTCGGCTCCTCCACGGTTTCGGAGAGCGTGGCGTGGAACTTGCGCGTCGCCTTCAGTTCGGTCGCGCATTCCGGACACCGCGCCAGATGCTGCTCCACTTCATAGCGAGCGTCGTCTTCAAGCTCGTTGTAAACGTAGAACAGAATGTTTTGCCGTACCCAATCACATTTCATGTTCGTCTCCCTTGCGCTGGCAGTCAGCTTCGGGCCTCAACAAATCGGCCTGCGCGCAGCTCATGGCTCGAACCGCATGGCTCGAAGCTCGCAGCTGTCTTTCATCGCATCTCCGCCAGCGCGGCGCGCAGTTTTTGCGTCGCGCGAAATAACGTATTCTTCGCCGTTTCTTCCGTCGTATTCAGCATCTCGCCCACGGTGCGCAGCTTCAGTCCGTGATAGTGCTTCAACTCGAAGACCACGCGCTCGCGAGGAGTCAGGCCCGATAGCGCGGTTCCAATCTTTCTCCCCAATTCCCGCCGCATCAAATCACGCTCCGGATTCGCCCCCGAGCGCGCGTCGGCGAACTGCTCCAGGCGGCTGTATTCTTCGCCGGAGGCATCGACAGCCACAGGAGCGTCTTCTTTGCGCACGTTCCGTTTGCGCAGGTGATCGAGGCAGAGGTTGGTCACGATGCGGTAGATCCACGTGTAGAAGGAGCACTCGAAGCGGAAGCTGCCCAGATTCTTGTAGGCCTTGAGAAAAGCCTCCTGATAAATATCCTGGGCGTCGGACTCTGATCCGGTAAGGTGCAGCGCCAGCCGCAGCACGGACTGATCGTAGTGACGCACCAGTACCTCGAAGGCCGCGCGGTTACCCTGCTGCGCCTCGCGGATCAGACTCGTGTCGTCAATCCGACTGCCTTGCGTTGCCAAGGAGCCCCTCATATTCCAATATGACGCGGGGTTCTGGTTGCCGCTGCTGCGATCGTTCTCTGCCGTCCCTCTCGGACGGGAAATCGCGCCAACCGGAATTGCTGCTGCATAAGAATCGGCCGGCATGGTTTGTTCTGTCCCCTACAAGTGTTCGATCTTTCCTTTATCTTTCTCTCTGCCTTTACTTCTTGCCTTGCAGAGAAATAGACGGGGCAGCAGCCGGAACGTTAGCAGATTATCAGGAGTTGGCCCTTGGTTTGCATGACAGTGGGAAACAGCGGCAGAAACACGGGGTGTGTCAGGAGGTCTTGAATTTCAGCCGCATTTCGTTCGTCGGCTCGAATCCAAGTTTTTCGTAAAGCGGCCGGCCCTCGGAGCTGGCGTGCAGATTTACGGCGCGCAGCCCACGGGCCTTGATCGCATCGAGGATGACCAGCATGATTTGCCGCGCGATTCCGCGGTGCCGGAACTCCGCTTCGGTGTAGACGTTCAGAATCACCGCGCGCTCGGTGCATGGGTCGTGGGGATTCGCCGGCCACGGACAGTAGAACACTCCTCCTCCGGCGGCGACTTGACCCGATGCGGCCACCGCCAGCCAGTGGCGATACGATCCATCGGCCAAAGCACGGGCCAGCCACGGTCGTGCCACCTCCACCATGCGGTCAAGTTCTTCAACCGTGCCTTCGTTCATGTCGCGAAACATCGAGCGGCGGTGATGAAGAATGATCGCCGACTCGTCTTTCGTTGCCTCTCGAATCGTGATTTCAGCTTGTGTCATGGTCGCGCCGTGTATTCAAGCTCTCAACCGGGCTCTCAAAATGTACAATAAAACACAGCCGAGGCACCCCGGATTTCATGTACGAAGTCACCGTCGAAGATACATTCGCTGCCGGACACTACCTGCGCAACTACAAGGGCAAGTGCGAGAACCCGCACGGCCACAATTACAAGGTTCGTGTCACCCTCGCCGGCGCCGAACTCGACAAGGCCGGACTGCTGCTCGATTTCAAAGACCTGAAAGACGTAATGAAGCACGCCATTGACCGTCTTGACCACCAGATGATCAATGACATCGAGCCCTTCACCGTGCTCAACCCGTCCGCCGAAAATCTGGCAAAATATTTTTACGACGAAACCAACATCCGCCTCAAGAACGTGACCAACGGCCGCGTACGAGTCAAGGACGTGACGGTTTTCGAGACGGATGTGACCACGGCACGTTACAGCGAATAAAAGTTGTCGGCTGCCGCCTGTCAGGTCCCAGTCCATGCAGATCACCGAAATTTACAAATCGCTGCAGGGCGAGTCGACGTACGCGGGGCTCGCGTGCGTGTTTGTCCGGCTGACCGGATGCAACCTGCGCTGTTCGTGGTGCGACAGCGAATTCAGTTTCTATGGCGGGCGCAAGATGACGCTCGAAGAAGTGCTCGGCGAAGTTGCCCGGCTGAGTCCGAATGGGGGAATGGTTGAGATCACCGGCGGTGAGCCCATGCTGCAGGAGCGCG
>PMSZ01000034.1 GCA_003168235.1 Acidobacteriaceae bacterium | reverse complement strand
ATCTGGTAGTCGGAGAGCTTCGCGAGATCATCATCACTCAGGCGCTTGTAGGGGGACTCGCTGATCGGTTTTACTTCGGGGTCAGACCCGAAGATCACAATCATGCCCGCGAGTTTGCCTTTGTATTTATCGAAATCTTTTTTGTCGTCGATGGTTGCACGAATGCATTTGCCCTGCACCACACCGTTCGTGCCCGGAGTCCACGCCTTCGCATAGACCAGCATTGGCGCGACGTCGGGCGAGGTCATGCGCACGTTGACGTATTGGTTGGCCCAGCCGCGCCCGAAGGGTCCCCAGGGTTCGAGGTGAGCGTTGGAGAGACCCATGGCGGTGAGTTGGTCGCGCGTCCACTCATTGGCGCGCTTCATGTTGGGAGAGCCGGTAAGCCGCTCGCCGATCGAATCCATCAATCCGGTGGCAAATTCCATTACGTGGGAATCGTGAAAGCCTTCATAGCGGATACGGCCGGTGGTTTCCAGGTCCACCTTTTCCTGGGACCGCACAGCGACCACCGAGGACATCACAAACAGAAGGCACAGCAAACGGACGAGGTTCTTCATTAACGGGTCTCCTGAAGAAAGGTCAAAGCGGGGATTATACAGTGTGGGATTGGCGATCGAGGTGGAGCGTGAATAAAGCTGATCCCTTCCACCGGTTTAGCATCGTGCAGGGCTGTCGCCATGGGGCTTTCCCGGTGCACATCTCACAAGTGCTTTGGGTGCAATGCAGAAGAATGTTTTCGGCGCAGGTATGGCCGAGCCCATCGATCCGCGCATCGCCCGTGATCTGTTCCGCGCCATCGCTCCAGAAGACAATCTTCTTCTGCAGATCGAGCACGCTTACACTGATTTGCAGGCCGTCGAGGGTGTCGCGATAGATTTCAGGATATTGAAAGGCTGACATGGAACGCTTCCCAAGAATGCTTGCTGGTTTCTCCATCGGCAATAATTCTCAAAATCCGGAGAATTTCTGGTTCCAGACCGCGGGTCACATAGCACTTCGGGGGTAGGGCTGTAGCACTCTCGTGCCATTTGCAGAAACCCGCGCAGCATTTAGCCTCATCGGTGAGCAGTTCTGGGGGAGGGCTGCCCGGGCGTCAGGGGTTCGAAAGAATCCGGACGCCCGTTTAATTTTGTAATTTGAAAAACGCGCCTGCCTCGGCGGTTCGCGACTTCCATTACAGAATTGTCGGATTACCCAATTACGAATCCATTTAATTTGTGGAGATGGTGAAATTCACCGTGATGCGGGCCTGGGTTTCCACAGCCTGCCCGTTTTGCAGGTATGGTTTGAAGTGCCACTGCTTCACCGCCTCGCGCGCAGCCGCAGCCAGAATGGCGGGACCGCTGAGGATCTGCAGTTCCTGGATGGTTCCGTCGCGCGAGATGAGCGCCTGCAAGCTGACCGCGCCCTGTACTTTCATTTGCCGCGCCAGCAGAGGGTAGTCCGGCGCTACCGAGACGGTAACGTTCTGCGTCGCCTGCGGCGAGAGTTGCGTGCCCGCCGCGTTCACTCCGGTTGCGGGAGCTCCCGAAGCGGAGGACGTTGCGCCCGAGTCCACATCCAGATGGATGGCATTGCTTTTGGCGGGCACGGCGATGTGGCGGTTTCCAGCCACAACCTCAACCTGCAGTGGGGGCAGTACAGCGCGCTCCGTGGTAGCGGAGAACGGCGCTTCAGCAGCAGGTGCGGGAGCCACGGCCTTGACTGTCTTGTGTCCGCCCGCCGGCGTCGAAGGCACGGTCGCAGGCGCCGCAACCGGAGTCTTGCTCCTGCTGCGATATGTGGCTTCCTGCTCTTCATTCGGCGGAAACCAGAAATCCCAATCTTTTACCACCACTGCCGCGAGCGCCATCAACAACAGCCCGAGCGCAATGAGCATCCGCTTGCGCTGCTCTTCAGCGGCCGGCGGCGCGGGTCGCGACTGCAGGGGCGTAGACCGCTCCAAGTGGTTCTCGGAATTGGTTTCGTCATGAAACATGGGCGCGGAAGCATCCCCGGAACCGCACCCGGTCACAGAGAGCGCTGAGTTAGTATGCCCCGAACCCGTGCCCATGCCAAGTAATACCTGCGCTGCGGCTCAGCGCAATACTTTGCACCAGCAACGCCCCGTCTCAGCCTGCCGGAGGGAACCCGGAAGTGGAAGTCTTGCAATATTGCAAGACTGCAATACTGATTTACGAAACTCCCGGCGCCGGATAGTCGAGCGTGTCCAGAATGCCGGTCGAGGCGTCGAGAATCTCCTGATCAACCGTGCGGTTTTTCGCGATGGCCTCGGCCAGCGGAATGGAAACGATCTTGTTCCCGCGCAGAGCCGCCATCTGTCCGAACTCGCCACGGTGCACCATGTCGATCGCGCCCAACCCATAGCGCGTGGCCAGCACCCGGTCGAAAGCAGTGGGCGACCCTCCGCGCTGAATATGGCCGAGGACCACCGAGCGAGTCTCGAAGCCGGTCCTCTTTTCGATCTCGCTCGCCAGGGTTGCGCCGATTCCACCCAGGCGAGCGTGCCCGAATTCGTCGCGGCCGCCTTGCAGGGTTGATGTTCCATCATGCTTCTCGTTGCCGTCCGCAAACTTTGCGCCTTCCGCGGCGACCACGATGCTGAAATATCTGCCGCGAGCGTGGCGCTGGCGAATCAACTCCGCAACCTGATCAATATCAAACGGAACTTCTGGAATAAGGATGACATCGGCTCCGCCGGCGATGCCGCTGTAGGTCGCGATCCATCCCGCCGCGCGTCCCATCACTTCCACCACGATCACGCGATTGTGCGCTTCGGCCGTGGTGTGCACGCGGTCGATCGCTTCGGTTGCGATGTTCACCGCCGTGTCGAATCCGAAAGTGAAGTCCGTGCCGGAGAGATCGTTGTCAATCGTCTTCGGAACGCCTACAACTTTCACTCCGGCGTCGAAAAGTTTCGCCGCCACAGAAAGCGTATCGTCGCCGCCAATCGCAATCAGCGCTTCGCATCCATGTTTTCGCAGGTTCGCGGCGCAGCGCTGCAGGCCGTCAGGATACTTGCCGGGATTGGTGCGAGAAGTGCGAAGGATCGTGCCACCGCGCGGCAGGATGCCGCCGACCGACGCGAGGTCGAGTTCCATGGTCTTATCTTCCAGCAACCCGCGCCATCCTTCCATGAAACCCACGAAGCCGTCTTCGTAGTGAAAGGTCCCCTTGCGTACTACCGCCCGAATCACCGCATTCAATCCAGGACAGTCGCCGCCGCCCGTCAACACTCCGATTTTCATTGCCTCTCCCAATCTGATTTCTGGCTGGAGCACGAGTCCGCGCGCTGAGCGGATGCCCGCTCGGATCGCATTTTAATGAACCAGAAGCACCAGATTATCATGCAGGAATTGCGTAGTACGGTCGTTTGGAGAAACCAAAAGTCTGCGTTCCCGCTCATCGTGCCGCGCCCGAGACCCTCAACTCGACCATGCCTGGCATTCCCGCTTGCGATCCGCCGCCGTTTTCGCCACAATACTCGACCGGGAATACTCTCATGCCAAAACTCCTCCGCGTTCTTCTCTGGATTGCCGTCAGCTTGCTGGGTGCGTTTGCGCTGGCCACCATCGCCTTGCATCGCGGCGAACAGATCAATGCCCTCTGGCTGGTCGTGGCTGCGGTGTCGACCTACGCTGTCGGCTATCGTTTCTACAGCAGTTTTATTGCGGCGAAAGTGCTGGCGCTCGATTCGCTGCGCGCTACTCCCGCCGAACGTCTCGACAACGGCCGCGACTTCGTTCCCACCAATAAGTGGGTCGTCTTCGGACACCACTTCGCTGCCATCGCCG
>PMSZ01000390.1 GCA_003168235.1 Acidobacteriaceae bacterium | reverse complement strand
GTAGGGGTCCTTCGACTTCGCAGGAACTTCACTTCGTGAAGTCCCTGCTCCGCTCAGGATGACAAGGGCTGGACTCACGAGAAGCTCCACTTCTTCTCTAATCTTTCAGAGAAGAAAATCAGTCCCAGCACGAGAGCTAACATGCAGAGCGAGATGGCGGCGCCTAGGGGCCAGTTGTAGGCGGCTCCGAAGAGACTTACTACGATGTTGGAGATCATGATGCCGCTGGGGCCTCCGAGTAAGAGTGGGGCGAGGAAGTCTCCTAGGCTGAGGACGAAGGCGAAGGTTGCACCGGCGAGGACTCCGGGGATGGAGAGCGGGAAGATCACGCGCCAGAAAGTTTGCTGGGGCGTGGCTCCGAGGTCGTGCGAGGCTTCGACGAGATTGCGCGGAATGTGTTCGAGCGAGGCGTAGATGGGCAGGAAGGTGAAGGGCGTATAGATGTGGGTCAGGGTAAGTACGACGGCGAACGGGCTGTAGAGCAGGAAGTCCAGCGGATGGCTGGTGAGGTGGACATATTGCAGCAGCGTGTTCAGGACTCCGTCGGTGCCGAGGATTGTTTTCCACGCGTAAGCGCGGACTAAGTAACTTACCCAAAGCGGGATGATGACGAGCTGATAGTAGAGATCTTTTCGACGGCCGGCGTGAAACGAGAGGAAGTAGGCGAGCGGATAGCCGAGGAGCATGGAGAAGAAGGTTACGCGGAGGGCGATCCACATGGAGCGCAGCAAGGTCTGCCAGTAAACCGGCTTGATCAGGAGTTCGTGGTAATTGGAGAGGTTCCAGGAATGGACGATGGTTCCGGAGTCGTTGACCGACCAGAAGCTGTAGCAGAACATCAGCAGATANNTGGTGAAGATGAGTCCGTCAGAGGATTCGACATGCAGAAGGTCGGTGGCTCCGTGGAAAGCCTGGTCGCGAAGTCGGGCGGAGAAACGGACGGTCGCGTGAGTTGCCGAAGCTGCGGCGGGGCGAATGCATTCGGGGCGCAGGGAGAACAGAGTTTTGCCATCGGGCAGGGAAGTGGGCCATTGCAAGGTGCCGCAAATGGCGGTGCCCTGGCGAATTTCGGTGTGCAGCAGATTGGTGTGTCCGATGAATTGCGCGGTGTAGGAAGTTGCGGGACGGTTGTAAATTTCGCGTGGGCTGGCTACTTGCTCGAGTTCTCCGGAGCGGAGGAGCGCGATGCGGTCGGACATGACCATGGCTTCTTCCTGAANNTCCGGTCCGACATCACCATCGCCTCTTCCTGATCGTGGGTGACGAAGATGAAGGTGATGCCGACTTCGCGCTGGAGGGCTTTAAGTTCGACCTGCATCTGGCGGCGCAGATTGGCGTCGAGCGCGGAGAGCGGTTCATCGAGCAGAAGCAGGCGCGGACGATTGACCAGCGCGCGGGCGAGGGCGATGCGCTGTTGTTGGCCTCCGCTGATTTTTGAGGGTTTAGATTTTGCGTAGGCGGACATTTTTACTTTTGCCAGCGCTTCGGCGACGCGCGTTTCGATTTCTGCGGCGGGACGCCGGGCGATGGCTAATCCGTAGCCGACGTTTTGCTCAACGGTCATGTGCGGGAATAACGCGTAGCTTTGGAATACGGTGTTGACGCGGCGGCGATACGGAGGTTGGGTGTCGAGGCGCTCACCGGACATCCAGACTTCTCCGGCAGTGGATTGCTCGAAGCCGGCCAGAATGCGGAGGAGCGTGGTTTTACCGGATCCGCTCTCGCCGAGGATGGTGAGGAATTCGCCTTCGGCGATTTCGAGCGAGATATCGCGAAGGACGATGTTTTTGCCGAAGTGCTTGGCAACGGAGCGGATGGAGAGCAGGGAATTCGAGTGTGGCTGATGGTTGATGGCTGCTGCTGCGGGTTCGGACGTCGTTGCCATGGTCGTCGTTTGGGCGCTGCTTGCACGCGGGCGAGGGCGCCCGCGCCACACGAACTTATTGGGTTGCTTTTACTTCGTTCCAGATTTCGTTGTACTTAGCGCGGCGCGGAACATTTTGCCAGAAATAGAGGCGCCTTTGGTAATTATCGACGTCGTCGAGATGCAGGCCCTTCACTTCTTCAGGCGTCATGAATTGCGCGGCGTGGGGATTGGCGGGCGTGTATCCGGTGACGTCGGTGACTTTTTTCTGCGTCTGCGGCTGGATCATGAACTCGAGAAACTTGTAGGCCAGATCTTTGTTTTCGCTGCCGGCGGTAATCATGAGATGGTCGATCCAGCCGGTGGTGTTTTCTTTTGGGATCGTTTCACCGACGGGAAAATTGCTCTTGCGCAACTGATTGGTCATGAGCGGCCAACCCATGGCGATGACAACTTCATGGTTCTGAAACAGGTTGGTGAGTTCGCCGCCGGTGGACCAGATTTTGCGAATGTTGGGCTTCAACTCGATGAGCTTCTGCTTGACCTTGTCGAGCTCTTCGTCGCTCAGGTTATAAAGATGACTGGGATCGGGCTGGTCGTAGCCGAGAAGCTGCGCCGCCATGTAGACGGTAGAGAGGTCGTCCCACACGGAAACTTTTCCCTTGAGCTTCGGGTCCCACATGACGCTCCAGCTTTCAGGAGGGGTGGGGAACGCGGTGGTGTCGTAGATCATGGGATCGGGTCCCCACATGAAGGGAACGCCGTAGACTTCGCCTTTGACGCGGACCAGCGGAAGCGAGGTGAGTTGCGGCGAAAGCTGGCTGTAGGTGGGCAGTTTGCCGAGATCGAGCGGGGCGGCGAGGCCGGTGGTTGCGATCATGGTGGCCACGTCGCTGGAGGGAGAAATGACGTCGTAGTTGCCGGAGCTGCCTCCGCGGAGCTTGGCGACGAGTTCGTCGCTGGTTCCCATGTAGGAGGCCGACACTTTGCAGTGGTTGGCTTCTTCGAAGGCCTTGACGTAGGAAGGATCGGCGTACCCCTCCCAGACGAGCAGGTTGAGGGTGGGCGTTTTTTTGGCGCAGGAGCCGGTGAAGACTGCGAGCAATATGGCGAGCAGCGCTAACGATACTCTACGCAGCATTTAGTTACCCTCGGAAGCAAGGTCAAACCACCGTGGGAGACATGACCGTGGAATCCCACCCTTGCGCAAAAAGCGCGCACGGATGGGGCACCCGGCGAACGTGTCCTACCCAACCTGTCCTACCCAAAAACCATTTATGAAACCAAACTAAAAAGTCGGGGGCGTGTTGACCCACAACAGCCAAGTCTCGCTGCGGCCGGGATTTCTCCAGTGGTGCGGAGTGGCACTCTCGAAATAAAAGCTGTCGCCGCGCTTGAGATGGTACTCTTCGCCGGCGAGAGCGATGTGCAACTCGCCGCGCAGCACGAAAAGGAATTCCTCCCCTTCGTGGGCATACTCCTCGCCGCTGCCGGCGTTCGGCTTGATGCGAAAAAGGTGTGGCTCCATGACTTTGTTGCCCCAGGCGAGCAGCTCCATGCGCACACCGGGACCGGCCTCGAGAACCTTGCGTTTGGGAGGACGCACCAATCGGGTATTCAATTCCGTTGCATCGAAAAAATCAAGGATATTGGTACGGTAGTAGCGTGCTAGCCTGCGCAGAGTGCCGACGGAAGCGGTCATTTGCGAGCGTTCGATGGCGCTGAGAAAGCCGACGGAAATTCCGGCGGCGGAGGCGACCTGGGCAAGGCTGCGTCCGCGCTCGCTGCGCAAGCGGCGTAATCGGGCTCCGATGGCGGCGGTGCCATTGGTGGGAGCCGGTTTGATGGCGCCTTCGAGCCGCAGCATCTGCACGATGGCGGGGGCATTGAGTCCGCGGACTTTGCGCAGATAGCGCGCTTTCTTGAGCAAGCGCACGTCGTGATTGGTGTAAAGGCGATAGCGGCTCTCGGTGCGGTGAGGGCGGGTGAGGCCGAGGGATTCCCAGGCGCGGATGGCAGAGGGAGAGATTCCCACCAAGCGGGCCACGTCGCCGATCTTGAGAAAGACTTGTGCGTCGCTCGACATGATTGAGGAATGTGCCCGCGGGCCACGCTGGGGACTGCAGGTTCCACGGGGCTTCGTCTGGCTGTCTTTCTGCTTTCTTTTTCTGCTTGTCTTTTTTCTGCTTGACAGCGGGCTGCGGAATCTCTAACCTTGCGCGATTATAGCAAGGTTTGTCTTGCGTGCAAGCTGAATCGGACCTAACAAATTTGCCCCCAGGATTTGGAGGATTCGCATGCCGACGTCAACATCGTCCCGGATGTTTAGCTGGCTCAGTTTATTGAGTGCGGTGGTGAGCCTCTGCCTGATCTGCTCCATGCTCCCTGCGCTGCTGTTGGCGCAAGGCACCGGCGGACGCATTCTGGGACGCGTCAGCGATCCTAGCGGCGCGGTGCTGGCGGGGGTGAAGGTCACGCTAACCAATGAAGCTACCGGTGTGAGCAATGAGGCCACCACGAACAGCAACGGCGATTACGGATTTCCGCAGGTTCCGGTGGGAACCTATCGCATGGATTTCGACCTGACCGGCTTCAAGAAGAACCTGCAACGCGCGGTGAACGTCGATCTGAACCAGGTGGTGACGGTGAACTCGGTGCTGCAGATTGGCGCGACGAAAGAGACGGTCGAAGTGACCTCGGAGGCGCCGCTGGTGGATACCACGAGCACGCAACTGGGTGCGGTGATGGACGCGCGGCAGGTTGCGAACTTGCCGCTCAACACGCGCGATACGTATCAGCTTCTGCAACTGCAGCCGGGCGTGATGTCGACGGTCGGTTCCAGCAATACGCTGATTTATGGAAGCGACAATGCGGGTGCGGTCTCGGTAAATGGCGGACGCGGACGATCCAATAATTTCAGCGTCAATGGCGGTGACGCCAACGATCTGTTCGCGAACCTTCCGACGGTGCAACCTTCGCCGGATAGTATTGAAGAGTTCCGCGTTCTGACCAATACCTTCGACGCGGAATATGGGCGCAACTCGGGTTCAGTAGTCAACGTGGTGACCAAGTCGGGGAGCAACGAGTTGCATGGCAGCCTGTACGAGTTCTTCCGCAACAAGGTACTCAATGCCAATAACTACTGCCTGACGGCGGCAGAAGGCCTTAATTGCGCCAAGCCCCAGTTCAATCAAAACCAGTTTGGTGGCACATTTGGTGGACCGATCAAGAAGGATCGAACATTCTTCTTTGCCTCGTATGAAGGGCGACGCATCCGGCAGGGGATCCAGTCGCCCGCAGTTACCGTGCCAACCACCTCGGAAACGCCGTCTCCGACCAACCTCTTCAACGGGCAGATTGTCGGGAACTATGGGCCGCTTGCCGGTAGCCTGGCGAACTCGGCGCTTCTGACGAATCGTGCGGGATGCCAGGCGGCCAACTACCTGGTTAACGGTTCTACGGCGACAATACAAGATGGTGCGCCTTACGATCTTCCCATCCCTGGGAACACGCTTCCGCCTATTTTTCCCACTGGTCAGGTACCGCTGGCTTGCATGGATGCGACGGCGGTGGACCTGCTGCAGTTTGTTCCGCAAGCGCCGAACGGCGGTTCGCTGGTCAGCACCGTGCCTCCCGAGGCGGTGCGCGGCGATCAGGTGACGTTTAAATTTGACCACCGGCTGAACGACAAACAGAACCTGAGCGTCTATTACTATTTCAACGACGATCGCACGCACAATCCTTTTGCAAACTTCGAACTGGCGGGTGCGGATCTCCCAGGGTTCGGAGACATCGTGGCGGAGCGGTTCCAGCAGTACAACATTACACACACGTGGACGATCAATAACACGATGGTGAACGAGTTCCGCTTCAATTACAACCGCGAGGGGCAGCAGACGTTTCAGCATCCGGCGAATACGGAGCTGGTGCAGAATTCGTGCCCTCCGGCGCCGGCGTGGCTTACCTCGGTCACCGGCCCACCACCCTGTTTTTACGGGGATGGATCGACGGACCCGAACGGGAGTCTTTACGGCATTCACCCATATCTCGGAGCCGGCCGCGAGGGACTGCCCTTCATCGCGATTTCGGGAGGATTTTCGATCGGCAACGATTGGGAAGGCGAGCTTCCGCAGACGGGAAATTCGTTCCAGTGGTCGGACAGCCTAACCAAGATTACGGGCAAGCACACGATGAAGTTTGGCGTGGATGTTCGGCGGCAGCAGTTTAACCAGTTCTATTACTACAACGTGAATGGAGAATTTAACTATTACGGAGGAGGGCCGAACGATCTGGAGGCGGGCGATCTGTTTGGCAATTACATGTTGGGCCTGGCAGATACGTTCGGAGAAGGTTCAGGTCAGAACGAAGCGGTCCGCAACACCGGATTCTATCTTTATGCGCAAGATAGCTTTAAGCTCAGACCAAATCTGACGTTGAATTATGGGCTGCGCTGGGAGTTGAACACTCCGCTAGCGGATAAGTTCCAACACGTCGAGACTTTCCGTCCGGGGCAGTCGTCTACGGTGTACCCCTGCGGAGGTCCGAATACGGATTGCACGTCGGAGGATGCGGTTGGGTTGGTGGTTCCGGGCGATCCTGGCGTTCCGCCGGGAATGACCTCGACTTATTACAAGGCATTTGCGCCGCGAATCGGTATCGCGTGGAGTCCGGGTAGTTCGGGGAGGACCAGCATTCGCGCGGGCTGGGGACTTTTCTATAACCCAATCGAACAACTGGTGCTGGCACAGTTCGGGGCTGAGCCTCCGTTTGGCGGAAGCACGACGCTTTCTGAGACGCAATTTAATTTGCCGTTTGCCGATCAGGGCTACAATACGGCGACACAAACCGGCCTGACGTATTTGAATCCGTTCAACGGAGTGCTCAATCCGAAACGAGGTACTTCGCAGGACTGGGCGGTATTCGAGCCGATTGATCTGTACGGCGATTTCCAGCCGCATATGCGGACGCAGTATTCCGCACAGTACAACATGACTATCCAGCGTGAGTTGACGAAAGACATGAAGATGGAAGTCGGCTACGTGGGATCGCAAGGGCATCGCCTGCTGGCGACGCATGACATCAACTACTCGAACCCGAACACCTGCGTCGATATCGACGCGATTCTGGCGCCTCCCGGCAGTGGCATTCCGCCGCCTTGTGCCCAGTTCACCGAGGACGCTCCTTTCACGGTCACCGTACCGGTTGGCTTCACAAGTCCGGTGGGCGGAGGCTTCCATATGCCCAACGGCACGGTAGTAGCGGGAACAGGTCAAACCCTGAACTTTGTCGGCCTGCGCCGATACTCGTCACCGCAATGCGATCCAACGACCGGCAATGGTTGCCCGGTCAGTGGGATTCCGGTGTTTACCGGTATTTTTGCGCAGGACACGATTGCCAGCTCATCTTATAACTCGCTGCAGGTTTCGCTAGACAAACGGTTTGCCCACGGGCTGCAATTTACCGCGGCCTACACGTACAGCAAGTCCATTGACGAGGCGTCGAGTTTTGAGGGGATATTGAACCCGCTGCCGGGTGCGAATAACAATGCGTTGTCGCTGTTCGATGCAAAGCACCGCTTCGTTTTCAGTTACTACTGGGAGCTGCCGTTCAGAAAGTACAACGGTTTCGCCGGGAAGAACGTGGATGGCTGGGCAGTGTCGGGGATAACGACTTACAAGACAGGATTTCCGATTCGCATCACGTCGGAATCCGACAATGAGCTGATGAACAGTTTCGACTTCGAGCTGCCGGGCGAGCCAAATCAGATCGCTCCCTTTTCGTGGCAGAGGCCGGAATCGAACGGCAATTACTATTTTAATAACAGCACGATTTTCAGCAATTCCGGGATCTTCGGCTATATCGGGAACGCCCCCCGCACGATCTGCTGC
>PMSZ01000360.1 GCA_003168235.1 Acidobacteriaceae bacterium | reverse complement strand
CGATGTTTCGGCGTGGACATACGCCACAACCTGGGGCTTTTCACGGGCGATAAATTCCATGGCTTCGTCATCGGTGAAAACTTCACCCCACGCTTTTTCAAAACGCACAATGTTCGCGCCGTTTCGATTGGCCATCTCCGTAAGACGGTCGGAGAAATATCCATTGGCGAAGATCGCGATTTTCGCTCCCGGTTCTACAAAGTTGGTTACCGCGGCTTCCATTCCCGCGCTGCCAGTGCCCGAAATCACCAGCGTGGCGCCAGACTTGGTCCCATAGACGGTCTTCAGCAACTGCTGCACATCTTGCATGACCTGAATAAAGTAGGGATCAAGATGACCGACAATTGGCTTCGAAAGGGCTTCATACACGCGAGGGTGAACCATGCTCGGTCCGGGTCCAAACAAATAACGGCGGGGTGGATTCAAGGCGGGGAATTGAACTGCTGGACTTTCTTTTGGCTGTTCTATGGCGCTCATAACCCTCGTTTCCGGTGGAAAGTCTATTTAGAATATTACGGTACCGAGCGGACAATCTCCAAAACATCAGGGGCCGCTAGCGCGGCAAAATGCAGCCCAGTTTTCTGGAGAAAGATATTTGAGAAAATTCCTGACCTAACTTCCAGAGTTAGCCATCATCAGTGCGAATAAGGCGGGTAGATAGAGGATCGTCGCCTGTAGCAAGCGTCGAGCTGATGGCTTCGATGCATTTGCTGTCGCCGGCAGTTGAGGATAGGCCATCCCCATTGATACTCGAAACAGCGCCGCACCCATCAAGATTGCGCCAATCAAATACCAGCGCCCCGACATGCCCAGCGCCACGGGTAAAATACTCACCGGGATCAACGCCGCGGAGTAGGCCAAAATTCGCCACACCGTCGACTTCCCGTCGGAGTCGACCACGGGCAACATACGAATGCCGCCCTGCTCGTAATCCTCGCGATAGAGCCATGCGATGGAAAGAAAATGCGGAAACTGCCAAACGAACATGATGGCAAAAAGCACCAGCGTTTCGTATTCCAGCTTTCCGCGCGCCGCCGTCCAACCCAGCACGACCGGCATTGCTCCCGGAAACGCGCCCACAAAGGTACAAAACGGAGAGACTTTTTTCAACGGCGTATAGGCCGCAAGATATACCAGAGAAGTCAGGAACACTAACAGCCCAGTTAGTAAGTTGGCATAAATCGCCAGATAGGCTGAACCACTCAACGTCAGCGTAAGTCCTACGATTGCGGCATGCGTCCTGCTCATGCGACCGGCAGGCAAAGGACGCCCCGCCGTGCGTCGCATTCGTCCGTCAACGCCCGACTCCAGCACTTCGTTCAAGGCCGCCGTCCCACTTGAAACCAGCGCCACTCCAAACAGCGCATGCAGCAAGCCCACGGACCATGAAGAAATCCCCATCCGCCGCGCGCCAAAGAAGTAGCCGCACCAGGTTGTCAGGACGATGAGTGCCGTAATACGGGCCTTAGTCAGTTCGGCGTAATCACGTAAGCGAGACACTAATGTTTGCAACGTGGACCCCACATTTTGCCCGTTTGCTCCGTCCACCTTCTTCCGGTGGATCGGTCCAAACTGGCGGTCATGAAGAAATTTCCCGAATCCTGCAACCGCGGTTTAACTAAAGAAAGCATTCGTATCGCGACCTAGGTTCGCTGTCAAGCCAAAACAAAAAACAAATCGCTTCCCAGATATGGACGCCTGTCAGTGGCCTACCGCAACACTCGAAACGGTAAACGTCTCGGGCGGATCAAAATAACAGTGATGCCAAAGAGCGGCATCCGTCAATTTGCCCGCCTTCCATTGCTGGATCGTGGGCAGCGTGGTAGCGATCATGCCGCCATCGACCGAGTCGAAGATCAGCACCACTCCAGCAACGTCCTTGGACTGCGCGGCCAGCTCTGCATAGTCCTTGTCGAGCAACGACTTCGCGTACTCCAGTTTAGCCTGAGCGCCGCTGTTTTTCTCGTCCTCCTGGATCTTTTGTACCGAGATGATCTTAACGTTCTTGCCCCGCAGCGGCTCCCAATCTCCCGGGAAGGGTCCGGTTTCCTCGCGCATTACTTGGAACAGCTCGGCGACGATCTTGCTCCCCCCCGCGGCGGCTTTTGGAACCTCCGAAATGCCCTCCGGCATCTCCAGGCTGGTTCGCCATATCCATCCCCGTGACAGGCCTGAAATCCGCACGTGGACCCAATCCGAATTAAAATCCAACATTTCAAACTCATCGTGCGCGTCGGCGAGAAACAAGGTCTTACCACTTAAACTGGGAGAATCAACCACCGCCGTTCCGGCTTTTTTTATCGCGACCAGATTTCTGGGATGTGCCTGGTTCTTGAGCACTTCCTCCAGGCTCGCCGCTTCGGCCTGCAATGATGCCGTTTCGGCAGAGGTTTTGGTCGGCGAATTCTTCGCGTTTGCCAACTGGCTCGAGAGGCCATGTTCCAGGGAACTCGAGAACGTGTGCCCCGTGCCTGGCAACTGCGGCATCGGCGCCGAAATTGCAGGTTCGGCAGCCCCGGCAGTCGGAGCCGTCGCCGCGGGAGCCTTACCGGAAGTCGCGGGCGAGCGCGCCGCACCGGAACTGCTCGCCAGCAGGTCGGTTAACTGATCCAGCAGATCGGATTCGAGCCGGCCATTTGAAGTCAGAAGTTGGTATCCTGAACGCGACGCTGTTGGATCCTCGTACCACGCCGTGACCTTGGTGCTCACCCGCACCACCGATTCGCCCGATGCGGTCGAGGTCACCTGCACTACGGATTCGTAATAACCGCGCTGGTAGCGGCTCAACGGATGATCTCCGGGTGACGCGAACCCTTCCAGCGTCGGCAACCGGCCCCGCAGGGAGGGTTGAATCTCCTTCAGTGCCTTCTCGACCGCACTTTTCGACTGAGCATATGTGCGCTGGTACGGACCCGCCTGCACGGCAGTTTGCGCGCGGGTGCTTCGCGGTGCCACCATAAGACCCGAAAGAAGTGCGATTAGAAAAAACGCGGACACCGCTGTGCGATGGAATCGGCAGGCGAACCGCGAAACCGTGATCATCGAGCTCATAGAAATCGAGTCTAGGGAACTTGTAGGTAGCAAACCACGGTCCGTCAAGGCGCTGTTTCCAGTTCGTCACGGCGAAGCCATCCGTGCTGCCCGTCGCGGGTCTCCACCCCGTACCAATAAGGCGTCGCGATCTGAATCAGAACCTCTGCGCCCGGCTCCAGAGGTACCAGCGTACTCGCGCTGCGGAATGGAGCGGACTTGAGCGGAGCGCCCGGCTTTTTCACCAGCCGCTCCACCTGACGGCGCAACTCGGCAACACGTTGCTCCAGAGTTTCGGGTGGATGAGTTTCCGGTTGATGGCTGTCGGGTTGACTCGATGCTGCGCCCAATTGTGACGTCGTGCCATGACCATTCGTGTTTTCGCTGGTGGTATCCGGTGGAGGGGTGCTCAACAAGACGCTATCGCTGCCCAGGCCGAAATTTTCCGTCGCCAAACGGTCCTGTTTCGCCCGTATCGCTTCGGTGTTTTCTTTCTTCATCAACTCGATCGCATCGAGATGTTCCCGGATGTCCTTGTACTCGTTGGTCTCGACCGAGCCATCGGAGGGATGGACGGTGTGCCGGAAATCCTCCACAAAAACGGCGTCGATGCGCAAGACTGTATTTTCGAAACCCTGCACCATCACCACGTAGCGGACGGCCAGCGTCCCCAAGTCGCCACTGTCTTTAAAACCCCGCGGATCGAGTGCCTGCTTTTTCAGCTTGTAGAAAACCTTGCCACCGTCGGTCCATTCCGGGAATACGGTTGTCGAAGTGGCCGCAACCGCGCCCGTAACGTATTCGTCTTTGTTGTATTCCTTGGTTCCCCGGATGATTGAGTTCTCGACGATCTCTTCCACGACCTGGGTCACTTCCGGTTCCGGCATAGGAATGTTTACGATGAGCCCCTCACCATAGGCGAGAACGTTTTTATCTCGACCGAGAGAGGGGACGGTCGCTGCGCTGAACAGCAAAAACAGGCTGAGGTATCGCGCAATCGCTGGAAGTGCACCGTGCACTTGCCTAACCTGACCGCGAAGATTCCTTTCCTGCATCGCGAGCGCTCCGTGCTCCTGCACGAGTTTCTTACTCTATGTCGCCGCTGTCAACTCACCATCAGGGTCCGCCCAATAACTCTTTTCAAAATGCCTTGCTCACAGCGATACAGAAAACTTTACAAAAAAATTCTGCGAACCCTATTGCGTTCCTTTCGGGATGGTAGTAGTATCCACGCCCATCGGAGAAATTACCGGTTTCGCGATCTATGTTTTAGGTGCGCGGATTTTAAAGTTCGCTGAAACGCAAGTTCAAGGCGACAACGTTTTTTGTGCATCGCCAAGTTGCCGATGCTTGCCACGTGTGGTAGTTTGTTGGACAAAATTTAACGACCTGTCTGAGGAGTGCGGTATGCGTATGTGGGCGCAGTCTCATCTCTGTCAGAAGCAGCGGCATGTAATTTCCGTACTCGCCGCGGCTTTCGCGTGTATGTTTCTGGTGCTGTGCGCTAGCCAATCCGCCAGCGCGTTACCTGCCTTCGCCAGGAAATACGGCCTCCGCTGTTCAGCCTGCCACGAGTCTTGGCCTGCCTTGAATAACTTTGGCCTGAAGTTCAGAGACAACGGCTATCAGCTGATGAATGATCGGGACGCTCCGATTTGGCAGAACCCCGGATACTGGCCGATCACTTTCCGCATCACGCCCATCTGGCACCGTGTGAGCAGCACTCAGAACGTGGACGTGTACGGCCCAAACGGCGAAGGGGGCTACGGGATCACAGGGACGACGATCCAGCGCATCACCTCGGCCGGCTTCGACCTCAGCGGCCTCGACTTCCACACCGGCGGCACTCTCGAAAAGAACATTTCGTTCTACGTACTGCCATCGTCGGACCCGACCGGCGCGTTTCACTTTGAAAGCGTCAACGCCCGTCTCGATAACATCGGAAACAGCCCCTGGCTGAACATCAGGTTGGGCCGCTTCGAACTCAACAATCTCCTTTCTGAAAAGCGCACCCTGTGGCTGACTGGTAACGGTGGTATTTATCAGACTTACCACTTTATTCCGGTCAATGACGGTAACATCTTCGGACAGATGGGTGACAACCAGTTCGGCCTTGAGTATATGGGACACTCGGTCGATGATAAGACGAGGGTTTCCGCGTCCCTGCTCAGTTCGAACGACGGCAACGTGAACCTGACTACGGGATCCAACTCCTATAGCGGATTCTTTACCTTTGACCAGGCGTTTGATACCGGGAAGTTGGGGATGCAGCGTGTCGGCGTGTACTCCTTCGCCGGCGAGGCAGCAACGTACTATCGCACTTTGGGCGGAGCCCCAATCCCTGGTTCGGGAATTGGCAACAAAGGATTCAGCCGTGTGGGCTTCTACGGACAGTTCTACTTCGGTCCGCACTTTGACCTCAACGTTGTTACCCAGCACGGCGAAGATAACGCGTGGTTTGGCCAGGGATATGGCAATGCAGTGGCCACCGATGGAAATGGAGGTACAACCTGTGCCGGTCCGGCAGGCAGCCCCGGCTGTCCTCCGAACAACACGCCTGGGTCGACTCTTCCCACCGGATCGCGGGCGCCCACATGGAACGGTTACACCTTCGAAGCCCGCTACGTGTACAGTCCGCAGCTGATCCTCAAAGCGGTCTATGAGGCAGAGCGGATGTCGCAACAAGCCACACCGGGCACTGCGGGCAACCTCGGCAACATCAACAACTATTCCATCGGCTTCCGTTACAACCCGTTTATGACCAGCCGCGCAGGCTTTGCTTATTTTGGCGAATTTAACGAGTTTCAACAGATCGGAACGGGACCTTCAAACTCGCTTGGCAATGCCACCAACACAAGCACCAGCGAATTGTTGTTTGGAATGGACTTCGATTTCTAACCACGGGATTTCCCGCTGGCGAATTCAATTCGCCGGAGCTGACTTCGGTTTAAGGGTGCTGACTATGACTAGCTTGAAGCCAATGCGTTCTATCGGAGTGACTTTCTTCGCGGCGATGCTGGGGCTGCTCTTCGTGGCCGGGTTCGTTACCCCGGCCTCGGCGCAGGATGAACCCGCGGTCGGCCCAAAGCCTCCTGTCCCCTTCAGGAACACGGAGAGCCACGTCGGCGACATCACCGGCCACTCAGCGGACGGAAAGCTGCCCTACCGGCGCTACTGTGCTGGCTGTCACGGGGACTACGGCGACGCCAACGGCGAAAATGCCGTCTGGCTCGATCCCAAGCCACGCGACTTTACTATTGCTACGTTCAAGTGCCGCTCCACGCTGACCGGCACGTTGCCCACTGATCAGGATCTCTTCAATACGATCGGGCGCGGTCTGACAAACTCCAACATGCCGATCTGGAATACCTTCAGCAAGCAGGAACGCGCCGACCTTGTCGCTTATATCAAAATCTTCTCCCCCCGTTGGGAGAAGGAAAAGGCCGGCGTGCCCATCACCGTTCCGGCCGAGCCTCCGGTGACCCTCGAGAGCATCTCGCATGGTCAAGCTCTTTTCGCCAAGCTCGAATGCTGGAAGTGTCACGGTCTGCACGGCGAAGGCGACGGTCCGTCCGCGTCCACCCTCACTGACAGCAAGGACAATCCAATTCGTCCGTTCAACTTTGCTGCTGCCGGAAACGACTCGCGCTTTAAATGCGGCAGCACCAATCAGGACATTTACAAGATTTTCATGACCGGCGTGGACGGCACTCCGATGCCCTCCTTCGCGGACGTGATCCAACCCAACGACGCTTGGGACCTCGTCCACTTCCTGCGCACGTTGCAGGTCCATCGTAAGAGCAGGGAAAACGACATTCTGATGGCTGCGCACGGAGTGATCCCTCCGTATGTAGAGAAGAAGACCGGCAGCCTTGCGCCAGCCGCTTCAGCCAATGAGAAAGTGCCGGGCGGCGGCCAATAAACGGATACCAAGACCAGAGGGGGAATATTCGAATGAGTAACAAACGGTTTTCGCTAGTTCTTATGATGGTGCTTGTCGCCTCGTCCGCGATGTTTGCCGGGACGGTCAGTGGCAAGGTGACCTACACCGGCACACCCGCCCACATGAAACCGATCGACATGTCCAAGGAACCATCTTGCGCCAAGCAGCACCCTACACCGATTACCTCGGAGACCGTCGTGACTGGGGCCAACGACGCACTGGACAACGTCGTCGTCTACATTTCATCGGGAGCTCCCGATGACGGCCAGATTCCTACGCAGGCGATAACCTACGTTCAAAAAGGTTGCCAGTATATTCCGCACGTTTTGGCCATGCACGTTGACCAGGAATTCGCCATCGCCAACGACGATCAGACCTCGCATAACATTCACCCGCATCCGACCGTGAACATAGAGTGGAACTTGTCTCAGCAGGCCGGGTCGCCGCCGATTAAGAAGCAATACGACAAACCTGAATTTATTCCGGTACAGTGCAACATACATCCCTGGATGCACGGCTGGTTTGCGGTGCTCAAGACGTCGCACTACGACGTGAGCAAAGATGGTGGGGATTTCAAACTTCCGAACTTGCCTCCCGGCAAGTACACCATCACCGCCTGGCACGAAAGCTACGGCACACAGACTGCCGACGTCACTATTTCTGGCAATGAGACCAAAGAAGTGAACTTTAGCTTCAAAGCGAAACCGTACTAACGTGACCTGCGGCGGGGCCAGTCCCCGCCGATGTACCTTCCATTCCAGGCACGGCAACCGCAGAGGCGGGAACTCGAGGGACGAACCACCATGGCGAAGTTCTTTGCTGTCACCATTATTGTGATCGCGATCCTGTCCGCGATCCCCATCCTGCGGCACACATGGGCGCCGCCGGAGGACATCTCGACGCACGGCTATCTAATCGACGAGCAAACGTCGGAGACCATGGCGGAAGCCGGAATCTCGTTTCTGGCCGCGCAATTTGTGCTGGCGATATTTATTTGGATGTTCTCTAATCGCGGACCGAATGCCAAGCTGAAGAACTTTCCGGGCGGCGCCAAAGCCTTGGTCATTGCCGCTGTGCTTGTCGTTGGCATCGAGGTGTTAGCTCTAGGTATCTTCGGAGTGAAGGCCTGGGCCGACGTCTACCTCAAGCCCCCATCAGCGGATGCCATGCCCATCCAGGTCCAAGCCGGCCAGTTCGCGTTTTATTTCCGCTACCCTGGTCCCGATGGAAAGTTCGGCGCCATTCACCCCGAACTTCTGAATGAAGCATCGCAGAACTACTATGGGCTCGATCCCGAGCACGACGTCGATGCCCGGGACGATATCGTGACCGCCGAAATGGCGATTCCCGTGAACAAAGAAGTCCATCTGCTCATGCATTCCAAGGATGTTGGGCACTCGTTTTACGTTCGCGAGTTGCGGGTGCAACAGGATTTCGTTCCCGGTCTTGACGTTTCCTTGCACTTTACGGCGACCAAGGTCGGT
>PMSZ01000075.1 GCA_003168235.1 Acidobacteriaceae bacterium | reverse complement strand
CACCTTTTGGGTGAACCATCCAACATATCCCTAATGATTTGGCTTTTCCACGATCATTATAAAAAGCACTTGCATTTTGTAAGTGCCTAAACCGTTCCATCTGGTAAACTTTTGAGCATCGGCAGAAAGTGATGAAGTATGAAAACAAGAACTTCGACAACTGGAATACTGAAAGTGCTGGCGGTGGAGGTCCTTATTTTGGGGCTTGGCTCCGTCTCCGCCCATGCCGCCGCGACGAAATATGCACATGCCGCTGCGCCACATAAGTTTCCAGATCGAGTTTGTTCTTGATCGCCGGATGCCCCTGCCGCGCCATCACCACGAATTGCTCATGCAGCAGCCACTTATGCCGTATGCGGTCGCTCACCGTCATCGGAATTTCGATTGCTAGATCGACCGACCCGCTCGCCAGTTCCGTCTCCAGGTCTCTGCGCCGCACCCTTGACGTCGTAATCGACATTCCCGGAGCCGCATCCGTGAGCCGCTGCAGCAGCGGCGGAAGCAGCAGCGCCTCGGCATATTCCCACAACGCCAGATGAAAGTTGCGCCGCGTATTCTTTGGATCGAAATTGCGGCTCTGGCTCAGGTTCACTTCCAGAATCTGCAGCGCCTGCCGCACCTCCTCAATAATGTTTCGCGTGAACGGAGTCGGCACCATGTGCGCTCCCTGGCGCACAAACAGCGGGTCCTGCAGCAGGTCGCGCAGCCGCTTCAGCGCGTGGCTGATCGCCGGTTGCGTCAGGTTCAGCTGCACCCCGGCGCGGGTGATATTGCCCTCGCGATAGATCGCTTCGAGCACCACAAACAGGTTCAGGTCGACCTGGCTTAAATGCACGCTGCCTATATTACAGCATTCGTAGAATTCATTAGGAGAATTCTGCCGGACTCGCTAGGCTGGGTCTGCCGTAATTAGACTGCCTGCGAGCTGAGTGCCTGCGAAATGGATTTTTCTCCGTCGCCCAAAGCCCAGAGCTACGTCCAGCGCCTTCAGGCGTTCATGCAGCAGCACGTCCTGCCCGCCGAGTCCGCCTACTTCGCCGAAGTCCCCGTCCACTCCGACTGGCTCCGTTGGAAACAGCCCGCCATCATGGAATCGCTGAAGTCGAAAGCGAAAGCCGCCGGCCTCTGGAATCTGTTTCTCCCCGGTTCGAACGATAGTTCTGAAGATAATAACCATAAAGATAACAGCTGCGGCGCAGGCCTCACCAACGTCGAGTACGCGCCGCTCGCGGAAATCATGGGACGCTCTTCCATCGCTCCCGAGGTTTTCAACTGCAACGCGCCCGACACCGGCAACATGGAAGTCCTGGTGAAGTACGGTTCGCCCGCGCAAAAAGAACGCTGGCTCAAGCCGCTGCTCGCCGGAGAAATNNCACTGCCGCCTGCTCATCTTTATGGGTGTCACCAATCCCGCGGCCAGCAAGTATCAGCGCCACTCCATGGTCCTGGTCCCGCTCGCAACCGCGGGAGTGAAGATCGAGCGCATGGTGCCGGTGTTCGGGTCCTACGACGCGCCCTTCGGTCACGGTGAAGTCAGCTTCACCAACGTTCGCTTGCCCGTCGACCACATCGTCGCCGGACCCGGCCGCGGTTTTGAAATTGCCCAGGGACGTCTCGGCCCCGGCCGCATCCATCACTGCATGAGGACGCTCGGCGCGGCCGAGCTCGCGCTCGAACTTCTCTGCCGCCGCTCGCTGAAGCGCGTGGCCTTCGGCAAACCGCTCGCCGACCTCGGAGCGAACGCCGACGTCATCGCCAACGCCCGCATCAAGCTCGAGCAGGCCCGCCTTCACATCCTGAAGGCGGCGTGGATGCTCGACGAGGTTGGCACCAAGGCCGCGCGCAGCGAGATCTCGCAGATCAAGATCGCCGTCCCCAACATCGCGCTGGAGATCATCGACCAGGCCATTCAAATCCACGGAGGCGCCGGCGTCTCCGACGACCTACCCCTGGCCGCCCTGTTCACCGCCATCCGCACCCTGAGGATCGCCGACGGCCCCGACGAGGTCCACCGCGCCCTGATCGCCAAGCTGGAGCTCAGGAAATACCGACCCCGGTGCGACCATACCGCCTGAGACGACTTGCAAAAGTGAGATGTGTTCCACGTGGAACACTATGCAGCCTATTTTGTGCATGCGGATATGTACGTACCTTTGGGTATCTCCTGCGGCTGCCGTGAGTTACGGCTTGGCTCTTGAGGGTCCGTTAGCCAAATATCCGCCGAAGGACGCGGGCTGGCGCTCCAGCTAGAAGCTAAAGCGCAAGCCGAGCTGAATCTGTCGCTTGGGGAACGCGGAGGTGAAACCCAGCGGCGTGCTGGAGGTGACCTGGGTGCCGTCCGCCAGCGTGGTGCCGGGACGAATGCCCCGGACGTTGAAGGTGGTAAACCCTGGGATGAATCCGTAGAGGGGACCGACCTCGTTGTTCACGCTGGCAAAGTTAGTCCGGTTGGCCAGGTTGAATCCCTCAGCGGTGAAGGCGATGTTCGAGCGCTCGCCGAGCTTGTGGTGCCAGGTTAGGCGGGTGTCGAAGTCGATGTAGTCGGGGCCGATGCCCGTATCGCGCGGGGCTCCGATGGGACGCTCGTTGGTGGTGTGGTTGTCTCCGTTGACTTCTCCGCCGGCGAGGAGGTTGAAGGGATGTCCGCTGTGAGCGGAGAAGATGGGAGCGAGTTGGAAGCCTGACAGGATGCTCTGTCTCCACGGGCTGTCGAGCACGCCGGCAATGACCAGCTTGTGGCGTTGATCGAACTCGGAGAGGCTGCGGTCTAAATTCAAGTTGGTTGGATCCTGCGGTCCGTAGTCGGTGTTGTAATCGGTGGAGGTGTCAAAGCCTTTGCTGAAGGTGTAGTTTCCGAACAAGGTGAAGCGGTCGTTGAAGCGCTTCTTGACTTCGACGATGCCGCCTTCGTAGAGAGCATAGGCCGCGGAGCTGTACTGGTTGTTCTGCACGACCAGCTGATTGACAAAGCATTGAATGGCGGGGTTGTCGCAGGGCAAGCCGCCGGGCTCGGTGCCCCCAAGGGGATCGGCGCCGGCAGCGGTGGTATTCCAGTTGCGATAGGAGACCTGCTGGCCGTTGGCAAGGGTCACGGTGCTGTAAGGCGCCGGAAGCAGGTTGGTATCGATGGCGACAGGGATGGCATCCACATCCATGCGCAGGCCGATGCGCGTCGAATTCACGCCATAACTGCAGAATAGACTGGCGGCCAGGTTCCTGATGTACTGGCCCAGGTTGATNNGCCGCTGAGAGAAATCGAGAAGCCGCTTCCTACCTGGCGTTCGATGCTAAAGGAAGCCTGCTGCGCGACGGGCGGACGAAAGTTCGGTTGATTTACGAAAACCACTTGCAGCGGGCCGATCGGGCCACTGTTTGTAACGTTGATGCCAAACGGAGCGACGGAAGCGGGCGTGATGCAGGCGGAGCTTCCCGCGGCTGGAGTGGTGCAGGTGATCGCTCCCTGGGCGAAGAGCGTCTGGAACACGGTGGGAGCGCCCGCCAAACCTAAGGCAGGGACTCCGGCGATGGGATCGACGTAGATGGAAATTTCACGATTGCAAGGACTGGCTCCGGTACCGGGATAGATGGGTATGCCGAACTGGGAGATACCGCAGGTGGAGACGAGATTGTTGACCTGGCCAGATGGCGGACCGCTCTCGACCGTGGTTTTATTCTTGTTGAGGACTCCGAGGCTCAGGTCAACGTCGGGGATTTGCGCGTCGACTGGACCATAGAAAATTCCGTAGCCGCCGCGAATGACGGTCTTGTGGTCTTTGAAGGGATCCCAGGCAAAAGAAAGCCGCGGAGCAAAATCTTTTTTGTAGGTGGTGAGTGGGGCGAACTGGGTGTCGAGCTCATAGCGAAGGCCGTAGTTGACGGTGAAGTTCTGCGCCATCTTCCAGGAATCCTGCGCGTAGAACGCAGTGAGAGGGCGATTGTAATTGCCGTAGACTGGGTTTCCGAAACCCTGCTGGTAAACCTGAGGGAGTCCGAATGAGGCGGATTGCAGCGGGTTGACAGTGGTCCCCGTGGGGGTGGTAAATCCGGCGCAAGGATCGGTGCCCTCGGGAGTAGGGGCGAGGCACGGACTGATCAGGAAGCCGGGCAGCGAGCCGAAGACGAAGCGGCCGGGGAAGAAAGTATGCGATTCGGTGTGATTGCCACGGAGCAGTTCGTAAGCTCCGAACTTGAAGGTGTGAGAGCCGCGGATCAAGGTGAAATTATCGGCGAATTCGTAGCGGCGCAGGATGGTGATATTGGGCAGAAAGATATTCGTTCCGAGGTTATTGATGAAGCCGGGAATCTGGATTCCGGCTTGCCCGGGCTCGTTGGGGATGACGTTGAAGCTGTCGTAATCCCATTGCACGCGAGCTTCGTTTTGCGCGGTCGCACTCAACTGGTGATACCAGGCGGCCTGAAAGTTATTGTCGTAGGTGTGAGTTGAGCTTCCAGCGGACAGAGCAGTCAGAGACTGGACGTCGGGCGACTCCTCGAGGTCGTGTCCGTAGCGGTAGGAGAGAGAGACCTCGTTGTTGGAGTTGAAGCGGTGGTCGAGGCGAGTCGAAGCAAGATATTCGCGCGTGGTATAGGGAAAGACTCCGCCCTGGGTTTCAAATTGATTGACCAGGAAGGCATTCAAAGCGGCTTGACCGGGCGAGATGAAGGGGTTGGAACCGGGAGCCGGATTGATAGTGAGAACGCTCTGGAGGGCGAAGGCGCATTCGGCCGCGGGAAGAGTGACTCCGGGGAAACAGGTGACGGGGTTTGCGGAGGTAGCCAGATTGGCGATGATGGCATTTTGCGCTGTCGTGGGGCGAAAAATATCGGTATCGGTGAGCAACGGGACGGCATTCTGCGCGTTCTGGCGAAGGCCCTCGAAATCGGCAAAGAGAAATGTTTTGTCTTTGTAAATGGGGAAGCCAATGGTGCCGCCGAATTGCTGGCGAGTGAGAGTGTCTTTGATCGGCGAACCGAAGGTATCGGGATCGGCGGGATTGAAGACCTCTCCGGGTTGCAAGGCCTGGCTGAAGGAGAAGGGACTGGCGGCGTCGAGAGCATCATCGCGGAAGAAGCCGTAGAGGGAGCCGTGAAAGTCGTTGGTGCCGGACTTGGTGACGATGTTGATGGAAGCTCCGGTGGCGGAGCCGAGGTCGGCGGCGTAGTTGCTGCGATTGATTTGGAATTCCTGCACATCGTCCTGGCTTACTGTCAGGCGCACTCCACCGCTATCGCCTGAGGTTTCGCCACCGTCCACCGTTATGCTGTTTCCCCGGCCATTGCTGCCATAGAAGGACAGCCCGCTTTGCGGTGTTTGCTTGACTCTGAAATCCTGGTCGCCCGCCAGCCGGGTGGAATCGGAGACCCCAGGCGCGAGCAACGTAAACGTAAGGTAATCGCGGCGGTCTATGGGCAGATCGGCAATGAACTCTTGTGAGACTCTGTCGGCTTGGCTGCCTCGTTCCGTTTCCACTACGGGCGGCTGGTCCGTTACCTCCACCACCGTCGCCACCTGCGACGGTTTCAGCTTGAAATCGGAGATCACCGTCTCTCCAATGGCAACCGTGACGCTTCTTCGAAGCTCAGTCGCAAAGCCCGATAGTCCCGCGCTCACGTCGTAAGTGGCCGGTGCCAGCCCCGCTACACGGAACTGACCGGTGCCATTCGTCGCTGCCGTGCGCGTCAGGCCCGTCTGGGTCTCGATCACGTTGATCGTAACTTTGGGCAAAATAGCGCCGGAAGAGTCCGTTACCGTCCCCGTGATCTCTCCCGATGAGCCGACGCCCTGGGCGTGAGCCACAAAGGTTGCGAACAGGAAGCACAGAAGAACGCATACGATTGACTTCATGGTGGAATAGACAAATACCCGCTTCCAGGAACATGCCTCGTAGCGTGAGGCCGCACGACCATCCAAACTGTTCGGTGCAAAACCCATATTCCCCCCTAGCTCAGGCTTTGTCTGAGTTACGCAAAAGGCCCAGTCGCATGCCAGCATCCTGCCGTTTGCTTCCAACCTGCTGAGTGCTTTCCAGGTCAGAATTGTTTCGAGTGAGATTCCCTGGCCTTTTTAAAAGTGCTGAATGCGAACGCACAACTCCCCACCCTCTTGCCGTTTCAGCGCGCCGCATCGGGCACGAGCGTAGCTGCGTTTTTCAGATTCATCAAATGAATTTTATGGATGACGATGTATGCTCAGAAGGAATCGGGCCACAGACCGGCGGATGGGCTGCAGACCGGTGCTGGAATTTGCGTTTCATAGACTTAGAGCCTCTTCTCGCCTGCGTTTGCGCCGGCGGGTCGCGCGGCCAGGAATTCGAAAATCGCTCTTTGCGCGGCCTCGGGCTGATCGGTCGAGAACAAATGGCTGGCATGTTCGAGCAAGACGAGTTGTGCGCCAGGAATGCGCGAGGCGATCAATTCCCCGTTGCCGGGCGGGACCAGCCGATCCGCCTTCCCGTGAATGACGAGCGTTGGAGCCGTGATCTGGGGCAACCGGCTGAACGATTCCCAGGCGAGGATGGCCTGCAGCTGCGCAAGATAGCCCGCCGGGCTGGTCGGCCAGGGGTGACGCTGGGCGATATCTTCGTCGATTAAGTGCCGCGGCGTCGCAGGGTCATAGATAAAAGGGACCGCGGCCTCGGCCGCTTGTTCCCGGCTCATCCAGGTGCGGGCTTTCAGCATCTCCACTGCGGCTGGCTCGGCGCGCTTAGCGCTGGGGCCGCCGGCGGCTGTGCAGCCGAGAATGAGAGACTGCACGCGTTCGGGATACTGCAACGCGAATTCCTGGGCGATCATGC
>PMSZ01000028.1 GCA_003168235.1 Acidobacteriaceae bacterium | reverse complement strand
CCGTCGTTAGTCGATGGTCGTTAGTCGATGGCTAAGTCAAGGCCCCGCTCGAGTTTCAGCGAGCGGGGCTTTTTGCTTGTGTGGCCTCGGCTGGGGGTAACTCCTTGCGAGAGATAGGCTTTNNAACACTATGCAGCCTTTTTTGTGCGTACAATCATGTATGCACGGACGCCAAATGAAACGAAAGAAAAGAGTTAAGCGAAGCGGGCGAATTGCGAATCTGCGGGCTTCCGTGGAAGTGGCACTGATTCGTTCCATGGCAAGATCGACCTTGAGACAGCGGGAACGATGGCGGCGGGAGGTCAAAGAGCTGGCGCGCTGGCGGAAGGTGCCGAAAAAGCGGGTAACGGTGGATCTGGACGCCGATGTGCTGGCATGGTTCCGTGGGCCGGGGCGGGGATATCAGCGGGAGATCAACCGGGCGCTGCGGAAGGTGATGGAAAGGGAGCGGTGAGCTTCGAGCCGCGAGCTTTGAGCTTGACACGAACGGCGCTTGGTCCGACCATCCCGGAGTCAGCAATGGAAGCTCGGTAAACACAGAATACGGACCCGACTGGGTAGGCAGCATCATCAACGCGGTCGGTTCCGNNGTCTGGGACGACTGGGGCGGCTTCTATGACCACGTTGCCCAATACAGCACCGGGCTCGGCGCGCAGTACCTGGGAGACCAAAACAACGGCACAAGCAACGGATGTTTCTTCTCAACTGACTGGGGATGCGGCTACACCTACGGCTTTCGTGTGCCTTTCCTGGTAGTGTCGGGCTACACCTCCGACGGCTACGTCTCCGGGGCTTGCACCGAGGGCGTGAACTGTGTCGGTCCGGGCGAGAGCGGTTCCCAGAACACCGCTCCCTATCAGCACGACTTTGGCAGTATCCTCGCGTTCATCGAAAACAACTTCGGCTTGGGGATCGGCTCCATTAACAGCGCGGACTGTCCAAACCCTAGCAGCACTGCCTGTTCGCTGTTCGCGGACAACTATTACCCTGAGCAGAAGGCCGGCCCGCCCAGTCAGTACCCGCCCCTCGGCGATTTCTTCGACCTCTGGTCGGGCTCGGAAAACTACAACCCCTCCCTTTGCACCGCTCCGCAGACGTGCCCCAAGAGCTTCGAGGAAATCCAACTCGCGGGATCCTACAACTTCAACTATTTCCAAAACTACAGCGGGCCGGTCTTGGACCCAGACAACGATGCGATCGACCCCCAGAACTGAAGTCCTGGTAAAGCAACGAAGCAACGCGAATGTTTAGCTGACAGCCCGGCCGAGTCGCGTGACTCGACCGGTTCTACTAAAGATTAACTGGGCTTTAAGGCTGAAGCGGGCTAATATATTCAGTGACGCGTAGAGCCCTCCCCGCGCGGGAACCGCCCATCTATTCGAGTCGTTATGAAGGATGCCCGCCTCGTTTGCTTGATCCCCGCGTTCGTGCTGGTAAGCCTTGCGTCGGCGCAGATGCTCCCACCCGCCCAAGATCCACATGTAGAGTTCGACGCGCCCGCAGCCTACAACACGGGCGGGCGCGCCGCTGTTTCGGTCGCAATCGCGGACTTGAATGGCGATGGCAACATGGATTTAGTCGTAGCGAATGAATGGCAGAGCCCGAGCAGCGCCTTAGGCGAAGTGGCCGTGTTTCTGGGCAATGGCAATGGTACTTTCCAGCCGCCTGTGATCTACACTACGGGTGCGTACTTTGGCGAATCCGTCGCTGTGGGAGATCTGCGCGGCGATGGAATCCTCGACTTGGTTGTCACCAACGACTGCCTAAATCTTAACCAGAACGGCAACTGCTCCGGGGTTGGTGCGGTAAGCGTGCTACTGGGCAACGGCGACGGCACGTTCCAGCCCGCCGTCACCTACAGCACGGGCCAAGAAGACGCGGTCTCCGTGGCAATCGCGGACCTAAGGGGCGACGGGATCCCGGATCTCGTAGTAGCCAACAGCTGCCTGGACGCGGACTGCCTCTCTGGCTACGCAAGTGTGCTCCTGGGTAATGGCGACGGCACCTTCCAGCCAGCCATCACCTATAGTTCGGGCGGTGAGTATGCCGAGTCGGTCGCAGTCGCCGATGTGACAGGCAGCGGAATCCCCGATGTGATCGTAGCTAACCTGTGCTCGCTCGAAGAGGGTTGCAGCGCAGACGGCATAGCGGGAGTGCTGTTAGGAAATGGCGACGGCACCTTCCAGCCCGCGGTAATCTACGACTCGGGCAGCACCTATGCCAATTCGGTCGCAGTGGGAGATCTGCGCGGCAACGGAATTATGGATTTGGTCGTAGCCAACGGATACTACAACAACGTAGTTGGCGTTCTGCTGGGCAACGGCAACGGCACCTTTCAGCCAGCCGTCACCTACGCTCTAAAAGGCGAACTGTACGACGATGTCGCCATCGGGGACGTAAACGGCGACGGCATTCCCGATCTGGCCGTGACCGACGGCTGCCAGAAAGTCAGGGACGGAGCCTGCGTCGGAAACGCGACCGTGAGCATACTGCTGGGAAACGGCGACGGCACGTTCCAGTCGCCCATCAAATATGATTCCGGTGGCTCCGGCGTGGGGGAAATCGCTATCGGAGACCTGAACGGCGACGGCAGACCAGATATCGCTGTCACCATCTGTCAAGATAGCAACTGCAACAATGGTCTGGTTGCCGTCCTGCTAAACGAAACTTCCTACACCACGAAGACCGCGCTTACCTCGTCGCCGAATCCCGCGCAGGTCAATCAGACGGTGACCTTCACGGCGACGATTGCTTCAACTCCAGCCGTTCCAAACGGAGAAGTTGTAACGTTCTATGACGGCAAGACCGAGCTAGGCGCGAGTGCGACGACCAATGGAGTAGCGACGCTGGCGACATCGTTCTCCAAGGCGAAGACGTATACGATCAAAGGCAGCTATCCCGGAGACGCTTTTCGCAAAGCGAGTTCGGGAACGGTGAAGCAGGTGGTCAGTCAGTGATTTCGCGACTCGGGCCGGCTCGGCACTAATACCTGGCTTGCAGCCCTGTGGATTCGTTGTACCCGCCCTTGCAAAAGACGCAAGGATGGAGCACCCGCAGTCGGATGGCGCCAGCGGCCCTCCAGCTTGGGTGGGCCCGCCACGCGTGAGCCTCCAAGCCATCGGCTTCCCAAAGCGGGAAACCAGTCGGCCATTAACCCCTCCCCTCACATCCCAAGCCGCCTTTTAGGTCGTAAGATCAAACCGGTTACGGCCTATTACCGAAGGCACGATGACAAGACATACAAGAAACGTGTATACAAGTAACAAGATATCCGATACGCTGGCAGACGATGACAGCCGGCTTGTTCCGCTCGCTTTTCAGGGTGATGCGATTCGGGCATTGCGCGGGTTTCCGGCTGGCGTGCGGCAAGATCTCGGATATGCTCTTTACCAGTTGCAACTCGGGCAAACTCCACCGGACAGAAAACCGGTTCGCGCCGTAGGCCCGGGGGTTTACGAACTGCGCGAGCAGGACGCGGAGAAGTGGTACCGAGTTTTGTATGTACGCGAGGGCGGAACAATCCAAGTCCTCCATTGTTTTGAAAAGCGCTCGAATGCGATCGAGCAGAAAGACATCGAAACCGCCAGGACACGCCTAAAGCGCGTGCTGGAAGCGAAACGCGAGGAGAAAAGAATTGCCAAACAAGCGCTCCGCCGAAGGTGAATACAGAATAAGCGGGAGTGTCCTGGATGAACTCGGGTTGGATCGTCAGAGCGCGCTGGAACTGAAGCTAAAGGCGGCCCTCCATCAGAATATTTTGGGTTTGATCAAGCGCCGCAGATACAGCCCCCGCGACCTGGAACGAATCCTGCGAATACAGCAACCCCGCGTGAGCGAACTTACGCGCGGCAAGCTGTCCACACTCAGCGTAGCTCGCCTACTCCTATACGCCGACCTCTTGGGTGCTAAAGCACAAATCAGACTCAAGCGGGTCCGCGCTGGCGCGGCCGCCTGAGAGAAACTGCCGACAGAAATAAGAAACGCTCGCAAGGGCGGAGCTTTTCAAGAGATTCCTAACTAATAACTAACTACCGGTTGCCCAACCAACGCAAATCGAGATCACGCGGTGCGCAGCAGCGCGGGCAATTCGGCTAGCGTACTGACGTGAGCGTGCGTCGCGGCGAATGCGTATTCGGGCGGGGAATTCTGGCGGCTGATGCGCACGGCTTTGAAGCCGAACGATGCGGCTCCGGCGACGTCCCATGGGTTCGAGGAAATAAAACAGATTTGATTGGGTGAAAGACCGAGGCGGTCGGATGCGAGTTGGTAGACTCTGGGATCGGGTTTATAGATCCTGATTTCGTCCACGGACAAACAGGGATCGATCAACTCTTCGAGTTGGTTCGCGCGCAAGGCTTCTTGCAGCATGTGCGGAGTTCCGTTGGAAAGAATGGCCGTGGTCAGGTCGAGAGCCGCGATTTGCGCCAAGGCCTGCGCCGCGTCGGGATACGCGGTCAACGACAGATACGACTGCAGGAGAGAGTTTTTCAACTCCGCATCGCCGTCGAGGCTGTAGGTTTTTAAAGCAAAGTCCAACGCCTCTTCGGTGACCTGCCAGAAATCCGCATAGCGATTCATCAGCGTGCGGGTCCAGGTGTACTCCAGTTGCTTCTGGCGCCATAGCTGCGAGAGTGGTGCGGAGAGCGAGGCGCGAGCTTCTGTCTTTGTCTTTGTCTTTGCCAATACTGCGGTAAGCGCAGCATTCAATGCTGCGTTGCGGGCGACGGCCGAGTTCACGTCGAGCAGCGTACCGTAGGCGTCGAAGACGCAGGCGCGGATGTCTTTTATCATTACTTCTCTCTTTTATACTTCTCTCTTTTTAATATGCGATCCTTGAGTCGTCAGCCCATCGCGGGTCAGGAAATTCTGGTGAGCGGTTTGCGGGGGGCGCAGATCGATTCGAACCAGCGGCTGATGTAGACCTGGGCGTGACCCTCTCCGCAGAAGTGGCGGGCGGTGGGACTGTTGGCGGCGACCAGGTCCCATTTGATGACGGAGAGCAGCGCGTCTCCGCACTCGATGACAAACCAGCGGCTGGGGTTCTGGCTGACGGTCCCGCAGATTTCGCATTGAAACTCTTTCAGACTGGACATGGCTGGCTCCATTATTTCCGCGACGTCTTTACCGGGACGTTGTTACCGAGACGTTCTTCCGAGAGCACGAGCGGTGACTCGGCAGAAGCTAGTATAGCGGGAGACGACGGTTGAGTCGGCGGTACAATAACGGCTCTGGTAGCGGGAGGATGGATGGCGCGTGGAATTTTTTCGGGGGTGAACCGATATTCGGCCCTGGATACGCTTCGCACTACGGTTGCGGCGGTCGTAGCCATGCTGCTGGCCCGGCTCCTGAAAATGCCGGAGTCTTATTGGGCGCCGATTTCGACGATTGTTATCGTGCAGTCGACGATTCCTCCGAAGACGCTGAGTTGGCAGCGATTTGTGGGCACGGCGGTGGGAGCGGTGATTGGCGCGGCGCTGGCGACGTTCTTTCCGCCCAACGCGCTGGTTTATGGCGTGGGCATTCTTTTGTGCGGAGTGCTGTCGTGGTTGTTGCACCTGGGCGGAGCGTACCGGTTCGCCGCGATTACCCTGAGCATTGTTTTGCTGATTCCGCACTCCAGCCGAGCGTGGATTGTGGGATGGCACCGGTTTCTGGAAGTATCGCTGGGGATTGCGGTGGCGCTGGTGGTGACGACGGCGTGGCCGCTGGCGAAGAAAAGCGGGTAAGAGTTGCGGCGCGAAGGGCCGCTTTCCTCTAATCGTTTTCCCCTAATGCGCTTTCCTAGCGCGAGGCCTCAGTTTTCCGCCGCAGCTCTTCTTCCCGTCGCAGCTGTTCGCCGGGTCCGCAGGTCGGGCACGGATTTTCGGCGAAGAACTGCCAGCGCTGGGTGTCGTATCCCTGCTGCCAGGAGTGCGCGATACCCGGTTCCCAAACGAATTGAACTTCGACATTGTTGGTGCAGCCGGTGGCAATGTTGCCCGTCAGTCCGGACAGGCCGGGACTGGGGGCGTCATTCGTGTTGTTGGGCACACCGTTCAGACATAGAGTCTGGGTGGTTTGGAACGTGGTGCAGGAATTCGCCGGGGTCGATGACCAGTAGTTGAAAGTGTCGTCGACGGTATCGAGAGTGAAAGTAACTCCGTTGTATTTGGTTTGTCCGTAACCGCAGGGCCACAGATTTTCGTCGAGGGTGCCGTGCCATTCTTGAACGGCGATGGGATAAGCCGGAGGGACGGGCGGCGAGGGGAGCGGTGGTTGGACGATCCCCTGCTCGGCGACGAGCTGTCCTGAGGCGGGGACGATCGCAGCCACCAGGCCGGAGAGCTCTACGCCGACACGTTCGGTCATCTCACCACCCGAGGAGAAGCCGGCAACATACACCATGGCCGGATTCACGTTGTACTGACTTTCGAGATTGATGATCAGTTGTTCCAGAAAACCGATATCGTCGGGGCATTCTCCATCGGTTGAACCACAATCCTCGGCGTAGGGAAAGGCTCCACCGTTCAATCCATATGGGGAGCAGATCGCCGATCCGTCCATGCAATAGGCATTCCAGTCCCACTGGTGGGACGTGGGGTCGTAGGTGGAAGCGGGTTTCACCAGGATGAAACAGTTCTGGTCGGCGACCGGCTGCCATCCCCAATTGAGGGTGATGACGGGTTCCGGGTCATCGCCGGTGGATTGTGTAGTTTGGGTCCCGTGCAGCATGAGGACCATGGGCGGAGTCGCAGGGAGATTCGAGGGCAGATAAACTTCGTAATAACGCGTGATGTTGTTCCAGACCATGGAAGAATCAATGAAGGTTCCGATGCCACATCCTGATGATCCTGCGTTGACCACCTGGTTCACGATGTTGGAGCTGCTGGTGAGGAATGAATTGTTGCCCTTATAGAACGCGAGAATCGAGTCGGTGCCGACCGGCAACTTGGTGGTCGAGTAGCTCGCGACACCGCCGGAAAGCGATTCGCTCGCCAGCTTCGAACTGCCATTGTAAAACGCAACATTGCCAGTGACGGTTCCGCTGTACTCCGGAGACACGGTCGCGGTGAAGGTCACAGACTGCCCAGAGTTTGACGGATTCAGCGAGGACACGAGCGTCGTCGTAGTTGTGGCCTGCTGAACCACCTGGCTCACGGGTTTCGAGGTGCTGCCATTGAGAGTGCTATCGCCGCTGTAAACCGCTTTGATCGATTCGGTGCCACCGTTGAGCGTCGAGGTGGTGAAAGTGGCAGAGCCGCTAGCCAATGCTCCCGTTCCCAGGATGTTCTGTCCCTGCTCGAAGGTAACGGTTTCGCCGTCGGGCGGCATGGGAGTGACAACGGCGGTAAAGGTCACGGCCTCTCCATAGACGGATGGATTCAGGCTGGACGAGATGGTCGTCGTGGTTTTGGTCAGCTGTAGCGGCGCGCCAAAGCTGGCAGCGGTTGCGAGTAAGAGGACGATCAGTAATCCAGCGGCTTTCAAACGGGTTATCTCAGACAAAATAGTGGCCTCGCTTGCAAAACTTCAATTGCTAAACAGATCGGGCCGCTCGCAAGAGCGGCCCGTGTGAATCCAGTTACTGCGCCGTCTCATTGAAGACGGCGGGGTTCGATACTCCGGCAACACTTGCGGTGATGGTGACCGGGCCTTGTACAGCAGGGAGCGTATAGCTCTGGGTTGCGATTCCGCTGGCGTTGGTTGTGGCCGGGTTGGGATTGTTGAAAGTACCTCCCGCGCCGCCATCGCTAAAAGTAACCGACGCGCCGGATACAGGGTTGCCGTACTGGTCGGCGACCAGCACGGTCAGGGCTTGCGGCAGCGTGGTGCCAGCCGGAGCAGCCTGGTTGTTTCCGCCGGTTACGGACACAGATGCAGGCGGTCCCGCGATCGCGGTCTCGGGGAAATTCAGCGATTTGGTGATTCCGGGAGAACTGGCAACCAGAGTCACTTTGCCGACGTTGGTGGGCAAGGTGAAGGAGGTGACCGCCGCTCCGGCCGAGTTGGTGACGACGGATGCCGGGTTGGCGGTGCCGCCTTTGGCGGACGCGAAATTCACGGTGACGCCGGGCACGGCATTCTTGTAGGCGTCGAGTGCCCTCGCCTGGACGGGATTGGGAAGAACGGAACCGGCGGGGCCCGTCTGTGATCCTCCACCAATGGAGATGAGGGATTGCGCAGCCCCGGGCGTAGCGGTTTCTGCGGTGGTGACGTTGCCGTAGTTCGGCGCGCTGACCGTTATTGTGTAGACGCCAGCGGTTTTGCCAAATGTATAGGTGGTGCTGGCGGAGCCGTTCACGTCGGTCACGGCGGTGGGCGAAGTGAAAGTTCCACCTTTGTTGCCGTCGCTGAAAGTCACGGTAATGCCCTGGTCGGGCTGTCCCGTGTAAGGATTCGTCGCCGTGATCTGGATCGGCAGCGGCAACTGAGTCATGACCTGGGCGGTCTGATTGCCTCCGCCGACAATACTCAGGACGTGGAACAAGCCAAAGGCTTCCAGGGTGCTTGCCGTGGCGACGTAGACTCGGCCATCGGCCACGGTCTGAGTGGAAAAGTGGGCAAGTTTGGGAAACTTGTCACGCGAACCTGACTGGCTGGAGGAATAGAGCAGGCCCATGGAAACCGCATCCAGCGCTTCGAGATTATTGCCACTGAGGACCCAGAGGATTCCGTTGGTGTTTCCATTGGCGGAAATGGATGGGGAGTGAGCTCCGACGTACCTTGCCGTGCTGTTTGCGGCCGGAATGAGCGGACCGGGATCGGTGCCGCCTGTGACCTGAAAAGACTGCAACGGCGCGCCATCGGGCCCGAAGTAAACCGTCCCGTTCCAGTAGGCGGGAGAACACATGAGCAATCCACCGACGATGAGCGGGAATTCCTGGAGGTCGTTGTCGACGCCGTTGGGGCCGTCGTACCCGCCCATGTCATCGCGATTGAGGGCGTATACGATTCCTTGTTTGCCGCTGGCAACGACTATATGGGGATAGAAACCTGTTTGATCGGGCAGGATCAGTGGACCCACCGAACTAATGTCCAGATCATTGGAGTCGAGGTATTGCACATCCGACGGGGTGAAGAAGTCGGCGGGCTGCGGGTTAGCCTGGGTTTGGGTCTGAGGCGACCACGGTGGAGGAGTGAGCTTCAGGATACTGTTGCTGANNATGTTGCCCTCGTCGTCGGCGGCCAATCCGTTGCCGGTTTCCCAAATGGACGTGAGGCCGATGTTGGGCGAAGTGTTGAAAGCGCCGAGCTGCTGCATGTAAGTCGGATCGGAAGGATTCGCGTCATAGGCGAGCACCCAACCGGTATTGCTGTCGTTGCAGGAGTTGGAGCCGTATCCCAGGTAAAGGATGCCATTGAGCAGCAGCGCACCCGGACGGTTTTTCTGGTGCAGAGCGTTGAACTTCACCGGCGTATTCGGGTTCGAGATGCTGACGCTTGAGGCCGCGATCAGTACGGGCGGCACTTCATCGAGGCCGGTGGTGATGTCGAGGGCATGGAGGTTATGCTCGACCGTGCCGTTAATGACCGTTTTCGCATCCAGGTACATCGTGGGATCGGGAGTGGTGGTGAGATCGATCACCGGGGTACCAACGATGCCTTCCGAAAGAAATCCGCCGCCATCGCCGCAAGGCAGATAGTGTCCGCTGGCCGGTACGCCGCCATCGTTCATGCTGGCATACCATAACGCCGAGCCATTATCGCCGTCGATGGCATACACCGAATTCATCTGACTGACAACGTAAACGACGTTGTGCACGNNGAAGAGGTGTCCGAAGCTGCCTTTGTTGACATTGGTGGGCGTCAGCAAGACCTCGTTGGTGTTGGCACCGGAGCGCGTGTTGTCATTGCGGCTGGTCGTGACCGGCTGTTGTGCTAACGCGGAACAGACAAACACTACACTCGACAAAAGCACGGTTGCCATCGCACGCGCGGAAATCAAGTGCTGATTTGATGGAGGACTCTGACGCATGGGGATCCCTTTTTTATCAGCAGCAAAGATATGACTGGACAACCTGCCTCCGGGAAATCTCTAAATCTTAAGGTGCGTTTCTGCTCTGGAAAGAGCACGTTCCACACCACGGAGGCGACCCTAGGGAGCTTGTTAACTACTGATTATACAACTCTTTTATATGACTTAGGGGTAG
>PMSZ01000487.1 GCA_003168235.1 Acidobacteriaceae bacterium | reverse complement strand
TTGTGGAAGTACATCTCCTGCCGCGCCAGGTTCGACATTCGTGCCGTTGAGGATTCCAGCGAGAGCATGAGGCTGCCTTTAAGCTGGTCTTTCGAGCGGCGCAGCTCTTCTTCCGGCACGGGCGTGGTTTTCAGGTTGCGGAATTCCTCGACAACGCACTCGACAACCTTCACCGCCGACTCGCGAGACGTGCCCGCATAAACGCACATGGTGCCGGTGTCGCGGTAAGGGTTCAGGTCGCTGTAGATGGAGTAGGCCAGTCCCTGGCGCTCGCGGATGTTCTGGAACAGGCGCGAACTCATGCCCCCGCCGAGCAACGTATTCAGAATGTAAGAAGCGTACCGGCGTTCATGCGCCATGGGATGCGAGGGAACGCCGATACAAATTTGCACCTGCTCAAGCGATTTCTTGTTGCGCAGATTGATGCGCGAATAGGTCTTGGGCTGGGGCGAGTGCAATCCATTCTTCGCCGGTTTAACGTGCTCGAAATGCTTCTCGACCAGATCGACAAACTGCTTGTGGTCAAGATTGCCGGCGGCACTGACGATAAGATTGCCGGGAGCGAAGTGGTGTCCGTAGAAGCGGGAGACGACAGGGCGCTCGAATTTCTTGACCGTGTCTCGCGTGCCGAGGATCGGAAGGCCCAGAGAGTGGTCCTTCCAGAAGCTCTGGGTGAAGATCTCGTGGACGAGATAGTCTGGATTGTCCTGGTCCATTTTGATTTCTTCGAGAATCACGCCACGCTCTTTGGCGATATCGCCGGCATCGAACGTGGGATGCAATACGAGATCGCTCAGGACGTCCATGGCGAGCGGAAGATGCTCGTCGAGAACTTTGATGTTGAAGCAGATGCATTCTTTCGCGGTGAAAGCATCCATGTTGCCGCCGATCGAATCGACTTGACGGGCGATGTCTTCAGCGGAGCGGGTTTCGGTCCCCTTGAATACCATGTGCTCGATGAAATGGGAGATGCCATTGAATTCCGAATCCTCGTCGCGGGAACCGGACTTGAGCCAGATGCCGATTGCGACCGAGCGAATGTGAGACATCTGCTCGGTGATGACGGTAAGGCCATTCGGCAGGACTTGACGACGAATGCTGCGAGTTTCTTTTACCATGAGGTCTTAGTTATGATTTCCTTTGCGATCAGATCAATTGCGACAGCGAATCTGCGCCGTCGCCGAGCTATCTATAAGTAGCTTTTTATCGATAACGTCTATTGTCCCACAATTTTCACCAGGGGGTCTGCGTCTGGGATTCTTCAGTGTTTTGTTCGATTTAAAGCAATTCATTCCACTGGCACTCGAAGTACATGATTCAAATGCCTAATCCGGCCTCGAATTCGCTCTTAGGACTTACCTTGCAGGAACTTACCAATCTTGCCCTCGGAACGGGGCAGCCTGCTTACCGGGGTCAACAGCTATTTGATGCGGTATACCGGCAAAAGATTGAGCGGCTGGATCAGGTCTCGACGCTGCCGCTGGAGTATCGGACCCGATTGGCACAGGACGGGTGGGAAGTGGGGTATCCGAAGATTGCGCGCAAGTTCATTTCGAGTGATGGGACGGTCCGGTATCTGGTCGAGCTCGGCGACGGCGAATCGGTCGAGACTGTCTGGATGCCGGAGGGTGACGGCGGAGAGAACGGTGACGGCACGGAAGCGGGGGAGGAAAGTGCCCAGTACTCAGTATCCGGTGCCCAGTTGCCAGTCGCGAATAGTCAGCTTGGCGGAGGCTTGCCGTTCCGACGGTCAACCATTTGTGTTTCGAGCCAGGTGGGATGCGCGGTGAACTGCAAGTTCTGCTTCACGGCGCTGCTGGGCGTGAAGCGCAATCTGGAGGCGGGAGAAATCGTCGGGCAGATTGCAGCGGTACTCCGCGAGCAGGGAGTGGAGCCGCCTCTGCAGCGCGTCAACATCGTTTTCATGGGTATGGGCGAGCCCTTCCTGAATTACGACAACTTCATGAAGTCGGTAGGGTTGTTGGTGGAGGGCATTGGGATTCCGGAGTCGCGGATGACCGTGTCGACAGCGGGAATTGTGCCGCGGATTTACGATTTCGGGCAGGAGGTGGTGCGTCCGAAGCTGGCGATTTCGCTGAATGGGTCGAACGATGTCCTGCGTACGGAAGTGATGCCGCTCAACCGGAAGTGGAATCTTGGGGAACTGATGAAAGCAGCGCGGGAATTTCCGCTGCGGCCACGCGAGCGGCTGACATTTGAGTATGTGCTGCTGGCCGGAGTGAATGACGGTCCCGAGCAGGCGCGCGAAGTAGTGGAATTAGTGCGCGGCATGAAAGCAAAGATTAATTTGATTGCGCTGAATCCGGGGACGGAATTGCCCTACCAGACGCCGGAGCCGGAGCGGGTGCTGGCGTTCCAGAAGATACTGGTGGCAGCGGGGATTCCGACCTTTGTGCGGCGGCCGCGAGGACGCGACATTTTTGCCGCGTGCGGCCAGTTGAAAAGGACGATAGAGCCCGTGCCGATTTCTCTATAGAGACGTCCCCCCTACTTAGGACGAAGTACCTCGGGCGGCAGCGCGGCCCTGAGCCGAGAAGGCGGCGTACGAAGAACGGTTGGCAGCATCGGTTGCGGTCCGCAGTTCCATCCGATACGAAGTGTTGCCTGGATTAGACGAATACAGGAGCCGGCCGCCATGTTCTTCGACAATGCGGCAACATGCGCTCAACGAAAGCGTAGAAGGCTTATTCTCGCCCTCGGAGCTTAGCGCAGAGAACGCCAGCGGCGGCAGGGAAGGGTCGTAACACGAAAATTCCACCAGCACCACGTCGCCGATGCTGTGGGTGCCCACAAACAGTGTCGAATGGGTCTCGTGATTGAGGTGGCTCCTGATCTGTCCGGCAAGGTGCATGCAGACGTGGAGGATCTGGTTGGAGTCGGCGAGCACAAGCGGAAGCGCGGGCGAGACCTCAACACGGATGGATCCGCCATCGGCCTCCATTTGAGGGGAAAGCAGGCGGGCGGTAGTTTGTATGACGGAGTTGACGTCGACCGCCACGAGCTGCGCCGGAGCCTGGCGCGCAAACGTAAGCAGGCTTGCAACCAGCGCGGTGGTGCGGCGGACCTGCTCACCCACTTGCGCGGCCTGCAGTTGTTCTTCGGCCGGCAATGTGGAGGCGCTGAGCAGTTCGGAGTAGCCGAGCATAGCGGTCAGCGGATTGTTGATCTCGTGCGCGGCTCCGCCGACCAACTGGCCTAGGGAAGCGAGCTTCTCGGATTGAATCAGCTTGGACTGCAGATCTTTGAGGTCGTCGACGGAGCGACGGGATCCATCGAGAAACTCAGAAAGCGCATCGCGCAGTAACCGCTGGCGCCAGAAAACCAGCACGCCCATCAGCACCATAGTCAACAGACTCACCGTAACTCGGAAGCCTTTCACCACTGGCGGGAGTGACGCGTCCAGTTCGGAGTGAAGCGTTGCCCAGACCAGGCTGAAAAGAGAAAGCATGCTCAGGCGCGTGATCCAGATGCCGAGCTGTGGCCGGGACGGTTTGACGCCGGAAAGATCGAGGCGCAGCGCCAGCAGCGGAGTGGAGGCGATCCAGGCAATGGAAACGGTCAGCGGTATGTCGTACAGGCTGCCGCTGTAGTAGAGTTTGTGCCCGATGGCCCAGTTGGCGACGTAGGAACTGGAGGCGTACAGCGCGCTGGCGCCAAGTAATTGTCCGTAAAGTTGACGCCATCCGTCCCGAGCGGTATAGGCAAGAACGGCGAGCGACACCAGAAGCACGATCTTTTCTGTGAGATATGCGAAGTTGAAATTGGCGCTATAAGTCGCTTCATCGACATAAACGGTTTGCCACGGAATGACGGCGTATACGTAGACAAATACCCACCACGTAAGCAGGAGCGTGAAGTCGAGCATGCGGATGCGTTGATCGCCATCGTCTTCGCGGAGATGCGGGAGCACGGCGAGGGCGGCGATCATAGGCACCAGATGCAGAAACAAGACCACATCGCCGAGAAAAGGATCAGGCACATCCTGCCGCTTGAAGACTTCGAAATAATTCCACATCCCCTGATATGTGAGCCAGAAGAACATGCCCGCAGTCATCAGGCTCCAGAAGAGGCGTATCTGGAGGGTAGGGCACCGCGATCGCGAAAGATTGGGCAGGAAAGCGGCAGTTGCGACCAGCAGAAGGCATCCCTGAATGAGGTCGCTGGCGATAGTGAGCGCAGAACCTCTGGACATGAGCAGTGACGCCCCCACTTGGGCGAGCACTAATGCGGTCAACAATGACAGCCAGAGTTTGGTACGTGCGGCCAAGACAGTCTGCTCCAAAGTCTATTCTAGAGGTCGAATTGGGATCGGAGGGGTTACTAGGGTAATCACGGGTGGAGCGTAGAAGTGGAGCATAGAAGGGATCAGGCTTAGGGTCCGAGCGTCGAGATTCCTGGTCCCGACTCCAACCCAAGACGCCCGGAGGCGGCCTATTGTAAGAAGCCAATTGGAGTTTGGCGGAGATTGCCTTTAGAATTAGCCCGCCACTCACCATGTATCTTTTGCCAACAGTTTAACCGCGGGAGTAGCTTGTCCTGAACCGTACCTTAATGATCATTCCGCAATTTCGTGATTTATGGCGCTTCCGGGCACCGCTCAGTGCGGATGAAATCCGTCGCACCGAGCGCTGGTTGGCGACGGCACGGGTGGCGCTGACCATCGCAGCCGAGGTCACCCTTTGGATGCAGCCGGAGCGCGGCACCGCGCATTCGCGTTGGCTGTACTGGCTGCTGACGGTGTATTTCGTGCACGCGGTGGTGGTGATGTTGCTGGTGCGCTTTCGTCCGCAGTCGACGCGAGCTTTTCGCGTGGTGGTACACGTGGCGGACATTCTGTGGCCGGTGCTGATTTATCTATTTGCGACGGCGCAGCGTGGACCGTTCGTTCTGTTCTTCGTGTTCGTGCTGGCGGCGGCGGCGTACCGCTGGGGACTTTGGGAAACGGTGGCTACGGCGCTCACAGCCGTGGTGCTGCTGTGGGCCGAGACATGGATAGTGCGCTCCGGCTGGGACTGGCTGGCGCTTCCGCGGCTGGGAGTGAGCGCGCATGAGCTGGACTCCCAGCAGTTGGTGTTGTTTTCGGTGTATCTGCTTGTGCTCGGTTTTCTGCTCGGCTACATGTCCGAGAACCAGAAGAAAGTGCGGGCGGAGCGCGCAGTAATCACGCGCGTTCTCAGTTCGACCCGAGTTGAGGCGGGCCTGACCGGAACCATGCAGCAGATCCTCGGCGAGGTGATGAGCATTTATGGCGCGTCGCGCGTCCTTAGTGCCTCGCAAGAGGCGAACAGCTATCGTGTGTTCCTTGCCGAATTGACGCGTGGTGCGGTCGGCGCGGAATCGCTCCGCTGGCGGGAGGCGTTGCCGGACACCGAGAAAGCCTATCTGTTCGATTCGCCGGCGGATGCAATTTACGCGATACGCAACCGCGATGGCTTTCATACCGTGTTCTTGCAGACCGACGGAACCCGGCTCCGCGATCCTGGCACGGGATTTCTGGATGCGCTGGCGCAAGTAGAAAAATTCGACAAGATGGTTTCGCTGAAGTTAGTGTTCGGCAGCGGCTGGTCGGGCCGGGTTTTCATCTTCGATCCGGCGCTGATGGGTGACCCCGAAGAAGAGATGCGTTTTCTGCTGGAGTTCGCGCAGCAGGTGGGGCCGGCGATTTATAACGTGTACCTGATGCGGCGGTTGCGCGAGCGAGCGGGCGCGCTGGAACGGGCGCGGTTCGCCCGCGAACTGCACGATGGCGCGATTCAGTCGCTGATTGCCGTGGAAATGCAGTTGGACGTGTTGCGGCGGCAATCGGGAACGCAGTCGCCGGTGGTAAAGACCGAACTGGGGCGCATCCAGAAACTATTGCGCGAAGAAGTGCTAAAGTTGCGGGAACTAATGCAGGCGATGAAGTCGTTCGAGGTGGATGCCGACCGGCTTCTCGGTTTCATTTCCGACACCGTCGAGCGCTTCCGGCGGGAGACGGGAATCGCCGCGGAGTTCGTCAGCGAAATGGAGCGTGTGGATCTGGCGCAAAAAGGATGCCGCGAGCTGGCCCGTATTGTGCAGGAAAGCCTGGTGAACGTCCGCAAGCATAGCGGAGCCCATCATGTCCTGGTTCGCTTGGCGCAACGCGCGGGCAACTTGCAATTGACGGTGGAAGACGATGGCAAAGGATTTTCTTTTACCGGCACGCTCTCTGGCTCGGAACTGGAAACCAGCGGCAAGGGCCCGGCGGTGATTCGGGAAAGAGTAAGACTGTTGGCGGGCGAGCTCACGATAGAATCGACTCCGGGGCACGGCGCGCGGCTGGAAGTACGGATTCCACCGGCGAGGAAGGCCAATCATGGATAAGTCAACCGATAAGTCAACTCTGGATAAGTCACACACTAATCGTCCAAGCTTAGATCGTCCAAGTTTAGATCGTCCAAGTTTAGATCGTCCAAGTTTAGATCGGCCAAGCTTCGACAGGGCGAACTCAGATCGGGCAAATATAGATAGGTCGAACGAAAAACCGAATATGGAGAAACGCATTCATCCCATCCGCATTGTGATTGCGGACGACCATCCGATTTTCCGCGACGGTCTGCGACGGCTGCTGGAATCGGAAACCGACATGAAGGTGGTCGGCGAAGCGTGTGACGGCCGCGAGGCGGTGAAACTGGCGACTGAGATCAAGCCCGACGTTCTTCTTCTGGACCTGGCCATGCCGCACCACACTGGCCTCGATGCGCTGCGCGACCTGAGCGCTCGCGCTGCCGGGGCAACGCCGGTAAGGATCATCCTGCTCACGGCGGCGGCGGAAAAAAAGCAGATTGTCGAGGCGCTGCAACTGGGAGCGCGCGGTGTGGTGCTGAAAGATTCCGCCACGCAATTGTTGCTCAAGAGCATTCATGCCGTCATGGCCGGCGAGTACTGGGTCGGACGCGAAAGCGTTTCGAACCTGGTGCAGTATCTCCGCAACCTGATGCAGAGCACGAACGAGGAATCGAAGCAGAAGAAATTCGGGCTCACGCCACGCGAACTGGAGATTGTCTCCGCCGTGGTCGCCGGCTATGCCAACCGGGAAATCGCCGAATATTTTAAGATCAGCGAGGACACGGTAAAGCACCACCTCAGCAATATTTTCGACAAGCTGGGAGTCTCAACGCGCCTCGAGCTGGCGCTGTTTGCAGTAAACCAGGGGTTGCCGTTGAAGACGATTGTGTAGGGGCGAGACATTTATTGGCTGCAGGTTAGTGATTGGTTGTACTTCTCCGATTTGTTTTTCTATTCGCCAACCGCTAACAATTTTCTGCGGCTTTCCCGCCAGATCAGATAAACCAAAACGCTCATCAGGACGACTGACAATTGAACACGCGTCCACTGGGCGATCGGCCCTCCCGCCAGCGGTGCCAGAAACAGCAAATACAGAACGACCTTCATCCGTGAAGTTGAAATCGGCGAAGTCAAAATCGGCGAAGTCGAAATCGACGGCACCGATTCTGGCCGCCGGTCCAGAATCCAATCGGAAAGCAACAGAAACACGGGAGCGAGGATCACGAGGTCGTAGACAATCAGGTGCGGAGCCACCAGCACGCTGGCGACCAGCAACGACGAATAGCGCACGGACAACGGGAGAGCCTGACGTCGAGACCAGACTGCGGCGATCAACGCCAGGACGATACAAGCGCTAACCACGTAAAGCGCGAGCGGCGCGGCACGCCCGGGAACCAGCAGTGCCCAGAAAATTCGCAGCGAGTGAGCCTGAGACGGCCGCGGCTCGAGCATCGCAACGTCGTAGGCCACGGCGTGCATGGTATGCATCCATGCAGTGAGTGATTCGCGGCTATATTCGCGGCCATAGTAGATTGCGGGCACAGCCAGTTGCAAAGCGGCGGACAGCATCCCTCCGGCAATCACACGCCACGCGCGCATGTACAGAAAAATGAAGGCGGCGGCGATTCCCAGTTGCGGTTTGAAGATCAGGCATCCCAGCGCCACCCCGGCTAGAAATGGACGTGCGTCTCGCAAAAAGAAAAATGCGGCGGTGAAGCAGGCGAGCGCTAGCGCCGACGTCTGTCCCCAGACAATCAGGTAGAAGACTCCCGGAAATGCGATGGCGAGAAGCAGGACTGTCGATCTTTCGTTTCGCAATCGTGGACAAACTCGCCACAGCGCATAGCAACACAAGGAATAGACCAGGGCGCTGAAGATCAGCCAGATCACAAGGGCCGTGCCGTAGGACAAAGCCGCCAACGGCGCGAAGAGGATAGAGACCTGCGGAGGGTACAGCGGGATATAGGTGATTCCATCTGCGCCGGGAATGCGCCGCGCGGTAATTTTCGCTTGCGCGTCTGTGTCGTAGAGGTCGGCGCTACGATGTGTCAGCCCGATCGATCCCAGCGTATAAAAATGCGAAAAGTCGGCTCCCTTCAGATTGCCGTTGCGGTCGAGCATACCGGGAGCAGCGACGTTCCACCCATAGACGGACCACAGGCAGAGAGCCAGGATGATCCCGTGAACCCTCAGCCGTTGGCCAGTGATCCANNAGGCGCATAGTGAAGATGCGCCTATAAGGGTAAATCAAGCTGTGCAATCAATGCATAATCAATAGTTTGGCGGGATGGCCGCCGGATTTCTCCGGCATGGCACTTTGGTGCTATATCGCGTCACCGATGTGCTATTGGGGTAGAGGCTTACTTCACGATATCTTATGAATCACACGACGGTGCATTAGTGTCCCGAGAGTGTACGTAGCTAGGGGCAGTCGTTGATTGGGGGCAGGCAAGTGATCCAGAAAATCCGTCAACTTTGGACTGAGGAAAGCGGTCAAGACGTTGCTGAATATGCCGTCATGCTCGCGGTAATTCTGGTCATCGTGATCGGTACGGTCAAATTGATCGGCAGCAACGCCAACAACGTCTTTTCGCAGGTCGGCAGTTCGATGCAGTCCCAATAGCGTAAACCCAAGTCCCGCTGCGTTAAGCGCGGGGATCTCCCTGTCTGTTTCTGCTCGATATCCCAACACAAAATCGCAAACCGCAACAGACCAACTGGCGTGCATTTTGCGAGAACCTAAATCACGACCGCTTCTTTATACTCGCCGTAGACTTTGCGCATCGCGTCTGAGATTTCGCCGACCGTGGCATTCGCCTCCACCGCCGCCAGAATCCGCGGCATGAGGTTTTCTCCGGAACGCGCCGCGTCTTCCACTGCGCCGATGGCGGCTTTCCAGGTCCCGGCATTTCGTTTTGCCCGCAGTGCCCGCAGGCGCTCGACCTGTTTCGGCTCGAGCGCGGGATCAATCCTCTGGATCGGCACGGCGCGCTCTTCTTCCAACTGAAAGCGGTTCACGCCTACCACCACCGCCCTCTCGCTATCGACCGCCTGCTGATATTCGTAGGCCGCGTTCTGGATCTCCTGCTGCACGTACCCGCGTTCGATCGCCTTGAGCATTCCGCCCATAGCCGAAATCTTTTCCAGGTAATCGAACGCCCGCTTCTCGATTTCATTGGTCAGCGACTCAATGTAATACGACCCCGCCAGCGGATCGACCGTCTGCGGCGCGCCCGATTCAAAAGCGATCACCTGCTGCGTGCGTAACGCAATCCGCGCTGAGGCTTCGGTCGGAAGCGCCAGCGCTTCGTCAAACGAATTCGTATGCAGAGACTGCGTTCCGCCCAGCACCGCCGCCATCGCCTGAATCGCTGTCCGCACAATATTGTTCTCCGGTTGCTGCGCCGTCAGCGTGGAACCCGCGGTCTGCGTGTGAAAACGTAGCATCCAAGATTTTGGATCCTTCGCCTTAAAGCGGTCGCGCATGATCTTCGCCCACATGCGGCGCGCAGCGCGGAATTTCGCGACCTCCTCAAGAAAGTTGTTGTGCGCGTTGAAGAAGAATGAAAGCCGCGGCGCGAACTTGTCGACACCCAGTCCGGCGCGAATCGCTGCCTCGACGTAGGCGATGCCATTGCCGAGCGTAAACGCCACCTCCTGTACCGCCGTCGAGCCCGCCTCGCGCATGTGATAGCCGGAGATCGAAATCGTGTTCCAGTCGGGCACGTTCTCGTTCGTCCAGGCAAAAACATCCGTGATGATCCGCATCGCCTGCTGCGGCGGATAAATATAGGTTCCGCGCGCGATGTATTCCTTGAGCACATCGTTCTGCACTGTGCCCGAAAGTTTGCGGATGTCCATCCCCTGCCGCCGCGCCACAGCTACATATAACGCCAGCAGAATCGATGCCGTGGCGTTGATCGTCATCGAAGTGGAAATCGCGGTCAGATCAATGCCATCGAACAACCGCTGCATATCTTCAATCGAATCGATGGCCACGCCGACTTTGCCTACTTCGCCCACGGCCAGCGGATTATCGGAATCGAGCCCGATCTGCGTGGGCAGATCAAACGCAACCGATAGCCCTGTCGTTCCGTTCGCCAGCAGATACTTGTAGCGCTTGTTCGACTCCTNNCGCGCGTGTAGGGAAACTCGCCTGGATAACCCACATCGCGGTCATAGTCCCACCTCGCAACGTCGGAAGGTGTGTAGAGCGGGCGCACTTCAATGTGGGAAGAAGTCTCTTCCCTCGAAGTTGAAGCGGAGGGCGGCTTCTTGGCTGCGGGTTCGGACGTCTTGGGTCCTGTCATGAATCGCCCTTCTACGATTGCCCTACTATGATCGCCCTTCTACCGCAGTGCTCGCTTCGTGACCTTAGCTCTTAGATCGAGCTTTTTTCCTGCTGACCCGCCAGAACGAACTCAACCCGAACCACGCGAAAGAAACCGTGAAGCAGATCGCGAGGATTAACCTCCCCGCCCCAGTCTCGTGTCCAATGGCATGGCCGGCCTGGTAACGCCCGTANNACAGCGCACCGCCCGCACGGCTCTGCTCGAGCCAACGAACCAGCAATCCGACAACTCGTTTGATCCGTGCCACTGGGCTGTCGATCATGATTGCCTCTAACCGATAATCGTTCCCTAACCGGACTCACTCTCGTTCGATTTTAGCAGTGGCCGGGCGTACAATAACCGCAGGCTGCATCACAAGGGACGTGATCGTCGCATCAGCGAAGTCCGATTCCAGGGGGACTCGTGGACCAGCAACTGAAGCAACTTATGAAGGAGCTCGGAGATGCGATCAACGAGTCTCTTTCCGATTCCGAATCGATCGCCG
>PMSZ01000196.1 GCA_003168235.1 Acidobacteriaceae bacterium | reverse complement strand
GATCGACCGCTCCACCCTCGACGACCTGGAAGCCACCCTGATTGGCGCCGATCTCGGCACGACCACGACCCACGAAGTTCTGGAGAAACTGCGCGACAAGGCCGACCGCAAGCAGATCAAGGACGTGAATGAACTCAAGCGGCTGCTGAAAGAGGAATTGCTGGCGATTCTCACCTCGACCTCATCGCGACCTGCAACGAGGGTCGACGGCACCCCGGAAGTGATCATGGTGGTCGGAGTGAATGGCGCGGGCAAGACCACCACGATCGGGAAATTGGCCCAGGTGTATCGCGCGCAAGGCAGGACGGTGCTGATGTGTGCGGCAGACACCTTCCGCGCGGCTGCGATCGAGCAACTCGAAATCTGGGGACAGCGTACCGGCACCGAAGTGATCAAAACGAAAGCGGGTGGCGATCCTTCGGCAGTACTGTTTGACGCGCTGCAGTCAGCTGCCGCGCACAAGACCGATTATGTAATCGTCGATACGGCCGGACGCCTGCACACCAAGCAAAATCTGATGCTCGAGTTGGAAAAAATGAAGCGCACGGCGCAGCGCATCATCGCCGGCGCGCCGCATGAAACTTTGCTGGTGATGGATGCCACCACGGGCCAGAATGGTTTGCAACAGGCGCGCCAGTTCACGCAGTCCGCGGGAGTCACAGGCATTGTGTTAACCAAGCTCGACGGCACCGCCAAAGGCGGGGTCGTAGTCGCCATCTCGCGCGAACTGGGACTACCAGTTCGGTATGTGGGTGTCGGAGAAAAAGCAGGCGATCTGTTGCCGTTCGATCCCAAGGAGTTTGTGGAGTCGCTTTTTTCGTAGACGTTGAAAAAGATTCTGTGACCAATGACAACCGACGAACAATACATGCGCAGGGCGCTGGACCTGGCGCGGGCAGGCGTGGGCCTGGTGTCGCCGAATCCGGCCGTGGGTGCGGTGGTAGTGGATGCCTCGGGACGCGAAGTTGGAGCAGGCACTCACACCTACGACGGCGTGAAGCACGCCGAGGTTCTCGCACTGGAGCAGGCGGGTCATGCCTCTCGCGGAGGAACTCTCTATCTGAATCTGGAGCCGTGCTCGCATCGGGGCCGCACCGGACCGTGCGCCGATGCCGCGATCGCGGCTGGGATCCGGCGTGTCGTTTGCTCCATGCAGGATCCTAATCCTCGTGTAGCCGGTCAAGGGTTTGCAAAACTCCGCGACGCGGGAATCGCCGTGCAGGTCGGCGTGTTCGAGGCGGAAGCAAAGAAGCTGAATGAAAGTTTTGCCAAGTACATCCAAAGCGGAAAGCCTCTGGTCACGCTGAAATCGGCGATGACGCTGGATGGAAAAATCGCCGACGCCAGCAAACCGGGCGTAGAGCCGGGTTGTGCCACGCCTGCGACAGAAGGAGCACGCAGCGGATATCACTGGATCACGGGCGAGATAGCGCGCGCACATGTGCAGGAACTCCGCCATCAAAGCGACGCCATTCTAGCCGGAGTCGGGACGGTGCTGGCTGATGATCCGCTGCTCACCGACCGTAGCGGCCGTCCACGACGCCGCAAACTGCTGCGCGTTATTCTAGATTCCTACCTCCGCATTCCACTGACGTCGCGCGTGATCCAGACTGCGGACAACGATGTTCTCGTCTTACACTCGATAGCGGAAGAGCAACCGCGGCGGGCACTGGAAGCCAAAGGCATTCGCGTACAGCAAATCGCGTCGACCGCTGACGGTCGGCCCGACTTCGCGGCGATCATTAAGAGGCTTGGTGAACTCGAGATCACGAGCTTGTTGATCGAAGGCGGCGCGCTCGTGAACGGCGCGGCCCTGGCGTCGGGCGAGGGTGACAAAGTGTTCCTTTACTACGCGCCAAAGGTTTTCGGCGACGGCGCAGTTCCGTTCATTGCCGGCGAAAGCTTACACGGGAAAGCGCAGTGCGTGCAGAAATTGGAACTGCATCGGTTCGGAGAAGACTTCGCGGTCGAAGGTTATTTACGCGACCCGTACACGGCGAGCACATAAATAGTCATTGGACGCGATCTATTGTTTTGGTTTAGATGTTTTCGTTCGAGTATTGTCGTTCAAGGATTTGAGGCAATAATAATCCTATGTTTACTGGGATCATCGAAGAAGTCGGAAAGATCTTAAACATCGAACAGCGCGGAGACAATCGTCGCATCACGGTCGAGGCGGCCAACACACCCAAACAATTGGGAACCGGCCAAAGTGTCGCCGTAAGCGGCGTTTGCCTGACGGCGCTCGACATCAAGCCAAAGTCCTTCAGTGCCGATCTCGCGCCAGAAACCTGGATGCGGACTTCATTCTCGCGGATCCGCGAAGGTGCGCTGGTGAACCTTGAACTGCCGATGAAAGCGGATGGGCGCTTCGGAGGCCATATCGTTCAGGGCCATGTTGATGGCGTCGGCAAACTGATCGGCCTCGAACAGATTAAAGATTCTGGAAATCGGGATTCCGAGAACTGGTGGTTGCATATTGAGATGCCGACGGAAATCGAGAAATACACAGTGTTCAAAGGATCAATCGCGATCGAAGGCATCAGCCTCACGGTTGCCAAGCTCGAGCAGAACCGCTGCACTATCGCCATCATTCCTCATACGGTCGAAATGACCAACCTCGGCTCGCTTAAACCGGGCGATCCCGTAAATCTGGAGGCCGACCTGATCGCAAAATATGTGGAGAAAATGACGCAAGGCAAATCGGCCCAGAGTTCACCGACGATCAGCTCACTGACGATCGGGGAACTGGTGCGGCAGGGTTTCTAGATCAGTGGCGGCGGTCATGCCTTACCGCGCTTGTCTTAACCAGGCCTCTCCATGCGCGGCAGTTGCTACGGTCTTGCGCAGCCACTCAGGAGCATCGGTCCGCGCATTTGCTTTCATGGCCTCGCGCAGAGCAGCTCTTTGTTCTTCAAAGCTCGCACCGGGCGTCGTTCCCATGACGAACGTAAAATTCGTTCCTGCAATCGTCTGGATTCGTCCTTCTGCGTAAAGCTGAAACGGCTGCCTGAAACTTTGCCGGGCTTCGGAAAGCTTGGCGCTCAATTCCTCGCGTGACTCTCCGTTGAAAACAAATTCATCTCCTCCGAAATGATAGGCATTCAATCCGACTCCAGACAATATCTTCGCTAGTCGCCGCAGAAGCATGTCACCGGCGATGGGGCCGAAAACTTCACTGAAAGCTTTCATCAAGTCCACGTTGGCGATGGCCACGAAGGGACTCGCCTTGGCCTCGTCAAAAGCCTGACGGTTCGGCAGACCAGTGAGGGCGGAGACCAGGACCCCACGCCTGACCGGTTCGACGATCTGCACGGCCGGCTGCACGGGCCGATGCGACGACACTTTCGCTATTGCCTCTTCCAAGCTTGAGGAGATTCCGCTTTTCACCATGAATGCGGTGAGAAAGCCTGGCGAGCGGGAGATACCGTGCTTGCAGTGAATCAGTATCCGTTCCTGTTTGTCGGTCTGTTGCTGGAGCCAAAGCAGCGCTTCCTTCGTGTGACTAACGGAAATGATTCCAGTATCAGGGGCCGGAATCCACTTGTACGCCTTGCCTGGATGTTCAGCGGACTGGTCTCGTCCGGGAGGTTGGTAAGCATCGGGGCCGCGAACGTTGAGGATTGCCGAGATCTTTTCTGGATTCTTACGAACCAGCTGGTCTGCATCGTCCTGACTGCCGAGCCACAGGTTGTTCACGATGTGGTCCATAATTGGTCTGCTAAGCATTGGTCTGCGAGAGCAGCCACAGACGTGGGACGCTGGGAGGCAGGCGCGTCCCCGAAACTGCCATCCTAATCATAGCTCTCTCTCCAGCGCCGGGGAATGGCTCTGATGGGCTACGGAGATGCCGCGCTACGCTTCCAGCTTCAATTCGTCCAGCTCCAGAAATTCGTGAATAATGGGCTCGTTCGATTTTTCCATATCCTGATAGGGGCCAAAGAAAATCGCTCGGCCTTCATACAGAAACACGAGGCGGTCGGCCAGCTTCTTAGCCAGGCGCATGTCATGCGTGACGACGACTGACGTGAGGTGCAGTTGCAGTTTCAGCCGGGCGATAAGATCGCCAAGCAGATTGCCCATCATGGGATCGACCATCGTCGTCGGCTCATCATAGAGCACACACTCGGGCTGAGCGGCGAGCGCTCGCGCAATGGCCACCGACCGCTTCATTCCCGTTGAAAGGTCGGAAGGCAGCAGGTCGCGCATCTCTTTGACTCCGACCATTTCGAGCAGACCGTCGACGACCTGCAGAAGCTGGTCTTCGGAGAGCTCTCGTTTTTCGCGCAAGGGAAAAGCCACGTTTTCTCCGACCGTCAGCGAATCGAACAAGGCTCCATTCTGGAATACCATCGTGACTTTCTTGCGGATTTCTTCGAGCTGGACCTCGTTGTAGTCAGTGATGTCCTGACCGGCAACAATGACGCGGCCCGAGTCGGGCTTGAGAAAACCCATGATGCTATGGAGCGACACAGATTTTCCCACGCCGCTGCGTCCGAGAATGCAAACCATCTCGCCCGGCAACACGTCGAAGCTGACATGGTCGAGAACGACCCGGTCGCCAAACGCCTTGGAAACGTCTTTGAATTCTATGTACGGACTAAGCGTTCCCGCTGTTGCCATGGTTATCAGCATCGCACGAGACGCGGCAACGCTCAAGCGCTCGTGCCGTTCGCTCGCTAAAAAGAGGGCCCCTCGGCCGCCATGCGATCTTCCGGCGTGTTCAGATTGAAAAAACATTGTTCCGGAAAACCCGCCGCTTGCAGTTCGTCGGCTTCGATCAACCGCATGGAAAGGTTCGCGAACGCTGCGTCGATCTTGTACTTCCCTGCCCGCAGTTGTTGTTCAGCGACGGCGAAAAAGTCTCGACGATATACCGCGCAGAGCGGCTGCAATCCGTGGCTGGTGCGGGGAACGGTCACGACAGCGTCCTGAGCATTCCCTGCCGCCGTGAAGAGAAATTCCAGCAGTTCGCTCGAAACGAAGGGCATATCCACCGCGAGCATCAGATTTAACTCGGCAGAGGATTGCGCAAGCGCCGCATGAATGCCTCCGAGGGGGCCGCAACCGGGGAAAATATCCGCTACTGTTCGCCCGAATTTTGTTGTTTCGTATTTCGCAAATTTGACGGGATCGCCGACGATCGTGACGTTGCCGCAAGCCGTGCCCACGACGCCGAGCGCGCGATCGAGCAGCGTTTGGCCGCCAAATTCCAGAAAAGCTTTGTCGCTCCCCATGCGGGAACTCCTGCCTCCAGCGAGGATGAAGCCTTTCCGCGACGGTTTGGCATCCGCCATGTGAAGAAGCATAAGCCTTGATCAGCGATACACGAAAGTAACCTATTCAGAACGGCGCAACCGTCGCAAGATGGAAGTGTCCGATTGGTCGGGGGCTCTGCTCGTCATCATGCCGCAAAAACTCATGGACGTTCTTATGCTCGGTCGATGTTCGCACGAGTTCTCCTGGCCGCGCCGCGCCGCTAATGGGGAGTTCTATCAGGTCTGCTTATTGTGCGCGACGGCTTACCAATATGACTGGAAGACCATGCGCCGGGGAGACCGCGTCGACGAACCCGTGGCCGAGACCACGACGGTTCGGCGCCGCTCCGGTCAGAAACAACCGACCTGGATGCCTCGGGCGCGACGCTTGCGCTCGGAGATCCAGGTTCGCTACCGCGGAAAAAACCTCAGCACCTGGTATACAGGAGTTATCCAGAACATCAGCCAGTCGGGAGTGTTGTTCTATGGCCCGCAGCAACTGCCGGCGAATGCTCTGATTGAGATGATCTTCGAGATGCCGGAAGAAATCTCCGGACAAAAGAACAGCAGCGTCCTTTGCCAAGGCAGGCTGATTCGCACAAAAGACGCGGTCGAAAATACCGAAGACGCCTTCGGACTGGCAGCCTCGATTCTCGACTACAAGTTTCTGCATAAGAACTGAGCGTGGGCGCGGGCGTCTCGCCTGCGAAGGCCAAGGGTGCTTCCGACCATTCGGCCCGAGGATTCACAACACGTGAGACCTCTGTAAGCGGAGCCGCTAGTTGCTCCGCAACCCGGCTGCTGCTAAAGTTCTGCGAGGACATCGGGCGTTCTGCCTGCCCGATCCAACAACCGTTAACTTGGCGGTAGCTGCTAGTTAGAACGCCGCCCTAAGCATGTCGGGAATCTTTGCCAATCTGAAGAGTCGGATCGCGCAGCACCAGTATTCCGCGGTGGTGCCTTACCTAGGCGCTGTGCTCGCCGTTTGGGTGGCGCTCAGCCTATGGACCTTCTCACCGGTACTACACCGCCATATATTCGCTCTGTTGCTGGCGGGCGTACTTTTCACTGCTCGTTTCCTGGGATTCGGCCCGGCGGTTTTCTCCGCGCTGGTTTCGTCTGTTTGCTTTGATTTTTTCGGCTTGCCGCCTTATCACAGCCTTCATATCAGTACGGCGCACGATCTGGAGCGGCTGCTCGCTTTTCTTGTCCTGTCTGTGTTTGCCAGCAGCATGGCGCGACAGAAGACATTGGCGGAATCGCGCGCCGATCGGACCACTCGTGAAATGGCGGCAATCGTCGAATATTCCTGCGATGCGATTTACAGCGCCCGTCCTGACGGAATCATCACCAGCTGGAACCGCGCGGCCGAGCAACTCTACGGCTACACTGCCGAGGAGGCGGTGGGTTCTCCGCTGTCGCGACTGGCGCCGCCCGAACGCCTCGATGAGGTGGAACGGAACCTGGAGACGCTCAATCGCGGAGCGTATGTGGCTCCCTATCGGACCGAGCGCATTCGCAAAGATGGCACGCGCTGGCCGGTATTGTTGTCCATCTCGCCGCTGCGAAATGCTCGCGGTGAAATCGTGGGAGCATCGGCTATTGCCCGCGACATCTCAGCGGAAAAACAGTCCGAAGCAGCGATTCGCCGCAGCGAGAAGCTTGCTACCGCTGGCCGGCTGGCGGCTTCTATCGCGCACGAGATCAACAACCCGCTCGAGGCCGTGATTAACCTGCTCTATCTCGCGCGCAACGACTCCTCCCACGCCGTAGAGTATCTGACGCAGGCCGAGCAGGAAGTCGGCCGCGTAGCGCGGCTGGCGCAGCAAACTTTAGGGTTTGTACGAGACACCAATTCTGCCGCTGCGATGGACTCCGCCGCCATCATGGATGAGGTTCTCCAGCTCTATTCCCGCAAACTCGAAAAGCGGCGGATTCGGGTCGTACGCCGTTATCGCGACCGCTGCCAAATCAGCGGATATGCGGGCGAACTTCGGCAGTTGCTGGCGAATCTCCTGGTAAACGCGGTGGATGCGATGCCAGAGGGAGGAACGCTGCAAGTGCGCGTGGCGGCTGCACGCGACTGGTCCAGTGGCCGAGATGGAATTCGCATCACCGTGGCCGATACCGGCAGCGGCATTCCCAGCGATAATATTCAGCAGATTTTCGAGCCTTTTTACACCACAAAAAAAGATGCCGGGACCGGCCTCGGATTGTGGATCTCGCGCGGCATCGTGCAAAAACATGGCGGATCGATTCGCGTGCGCAGCCGGACTGCCGGGCGCTCGACGGGAACGGTATTTCAGGTCTTTATGCCTCAGCGACAGGAAATCAGCCGCGTCGCCTGATCTTCTGATCCGAGCTGTCTCTTTCTCAACAATCACTTACAGGCGTCCGAGGTACAGTGACTTCCGTCACTTAGAAGCCACGGCTCAGTCGGCTTATAATCATTCCAAATCCAAGCAGAATGGGCACTTAGCTGGCAATTCGCTAAAAACGTGGAACCTTTTCTCGCAGCTGCGATCTTCGGACTGGGGCTGTGCTTTGGCAGCTTCCTTAACGTGTGCGTCTACCGGCTGCCGCGTGGCAAGTCGGTGGTTACGCCGCGCTCCGCGTGTCCGCATTGCGGAGATTTGATCCCGCTCTATCACAACGTCCCCGTTCTAAGCTGGCTGATTCTGCGGGGGAAATGCCGCGCCTGCAAAGCGCCCATATCGCCACGCTACCTTCTCATCGAAATCCTCACCGGATTGCTCTTTCTCGGCTGCTATACCCATTTCGGCCTAACGCTCGGGATGCTGAAGTGCACTGTACTCGGCTATCTGCTGCTGGGTTTGATCTTCACCGATGCGGAAACCAAGCTTCTTCCCGATGCCATGACTCTGCCGGGGTTGGCGCTGGGCGTTCTGTTTAGCCTGGTGGTCCCTGTGAACGATCTCGCTTCGCGCATCATGCCCGGTTTGGTTTCGCCAACACTGCGCAGTCAGATTTCGTGGCAATGGTGGTCGCTCGCAGACTCGCTGCTCGGAGCAGCGATCGGCGCCTCGTTTCTCTATGGCGCGGCGGCGATTTATCTGCGCGCTCGCGGCGTTGAAGGAATGGGCTTTGGCGACGTCAAGCTGATGGCCATGATCGGCGCGTTCCTTGGCACAAAGCTCACAGTGTTAACGATCTTCGCTGCCTCGCTCGCGGGCTCGCTATTTGGGCTGAGCACCGTCCTCGCCGTCTGGATGAAACGTACGCGCCGGAATCAAGCCCGCGGCACTTCCAGGGTCGCAGCCCAGCGGCGCGCCTGGCAATCCGCTCGGCTCGCGCTCCGTTATTACGAGATGCCGTTTGGGGTCTTTCTCGGCGGCATGGCTATTCTTTCGTTTTTCTTTGGAAACCGCCTTCTGCACTGGTATTGGAGTCCGCTGTGAATCTGCTGACCAATCCAATCATCCTGCGCATGGGGCTTCTACTGTTCGCCGCCGCAGCCGCTTTCGGGTTTGGGATGTTCGCGATTCGGCGCGTCCGGACGAGTATGGTGAGTGAATCTGACTCTCTCGCTCACACTCCACTCGCCGTCGAGGGACTGCCCGTTCACGCCTATCACGCTGTCATCCAGCAACTCAAGCAGCAGAAACACGAGCTGGCTACGCAACAGCTTTCAGAGCGCAGAAAAGCCAAGGCTTCCGATTCCCTGAGCGCAACCGTCCTTTCCAACCTTTCCTGCGGCGTGCTGTTTCTGAATACCAACGGCCTGGTGCGGCAAGCGAACGCGGCGGCGCGCAAGTTGCTCGGATTCGACTCGCCAGTGGGATTGCAGGCGGGCGATTTGTTCCGCACGGCCACTCTGCGTCCAGAAATGCAGCACTCCGCAAACATCGGCGCGCGCCCCGAAACAAGTGTCGAACAGGCACTCGCTCCCGCCCTGGCAGGGAAATCGGCTGTTCGCGGGCTGCTACTGAACTACTTCACCCGCGAGGGCGAAAATCGCGTGCTCGAGGTGACCGCTTCTCCGGTCCTGGCTGATGATGCCAGTCTCATGGGTACGACGCTCGTCATCACCGACAAGACCGATCTTGAACGGATTCGGCACGCGCAGAAAATGCAGCGGGAAGTATCCTCCGAGTTCGCGCTCGAATTGCACACCTCGCTCGCGGCAATCAAGGAACATGCGCGGCAACTCTCAAGCGGCCATGGCCCCGAATTAACGCAATTGGCTGACCGTATCGCCCAGGAAGCGGCACAGCTGGACGGCACGGTGGGCAGTTTTCTCGGGGACGGCAACCTTCAACAAGATTCTGACTTTAGCGATAGCAGTCCGCAACAGGAAGCGCGGGCTGGCGAAAGGATGACCACATGAAATGCACGAAATGGATGGCCACATGCACGACCATGGGCACTTTGCTTCTATTCGGGATCGGCGGAGCGACCGCGCAGTCCCTTGGCGATTACGCGCGCCAAGCTCGCAAGAACAAACCTGAGCCAACTACGGCCAGCCGCCATTTTGACAATGACAATCTTCCGACCGACCAGCCGCTGAGCGTAGTTGGACCGACGCCTTCGGCGACGACTAACGACGCCGGCTCCGATGCAGCAAAAACGGCCGCCGCTGGTCCCGCTCCGTCCGACGCGGAGAAGCAGAAAAAAGCGGACGAGTGGAAGAAAAAGCTCGATGATCAGAAACAGAAGGTTGACGCTCTGGCCCACGAACTCGACATCGACCAGCGCGAAATGCGTTTGCGGACGGCGGCCGCTTATACCGATCCCAGCGTCGCGGTGCGCGACGTCAACTGGAACAAGGATGACGATCGCTATAAGGCCGACATCGAACAAAAACAAAAAACTTTGGATGACGCCAAGAAGCAACTCGATGATCTACAGGAGCAGGCGCACAAGGCTGGCATCGATGCGACCGACAAGGACAAAGAGAAAGACAGCGACAAGAAAACGGACGATAGCAACAAATAGGACGCGGGCCGGGGCCGCATCGTCGCATCCTTAAAGCGATACTTACTTCCAGAATAAGCGCCCTGCGTGAGCGGGACGGCGATCTCAAGCTTTTCCTATTCGCTCGCGAATCTGGCGCGCATGATGCCGGCCGTGCAGCCAGTGGAGTTTCCGCCACTCGTCGACGGTCAAGGGGCCGAGGATGGGGTGATCCATGAGTTTCGTGCCTGCGCCGAATCTACGATCGCATTCTTCAAGTCCCTCGGCCATGCGTTGAAGCTCAGGCGCGATTCCGTGCCGTACCTCTTCGGGCGGCATGTTTCTTGGTACAGCAAGTTGCGGAGCTTTTCGTCCTCCGCCCATATATCCCAGATTGACGGCCAGCAGCGTGGCAAAACGGTGCTTCAGCGTGGCCCGCGTCGCGAGCGGCGCATTTTTCTTCAGACATCTCGCAATTCCCTGGTGGGTGCCTTTGTAGGTCAGAAAAAGATGTTCCAAGATTTGCGCGGAATTCCACTTTCCCTCCGGAGCTTGCAACAAATCATTGTCGCTGGCGCCCCATGTTGCATCTTCGAGTTCCTGCTTTAGGCGTTGGAGATGGGAATCCATGGCGTTGGTAAGTACAATGATCCGTCGAACCTGATTCGTCTACAAGATCTGGCCGGGAAAATCGTCCATGAAAACAATCGTCGTGGCATTTGCGATTCTAGCAGCCGGAGTGATGGTCGCGTGCTCTTCGCCGCCGCCGCCCAGCACGCCGCCAGCAGAACAACCACAGCGCAAGGTCCCGGAGTCGATCACCGGAAGCAGCGCCTTTTTCAAGTGCTACGTTTCTGCCCGCCTCTGGGCGACGGACGCCCAACCCTACCGTCTGGAGTCGGAACCTACCAACGACTCCAAGGGCCGCGACGGCAAGGCGGGGGAGTGGCGCGCCTATTTCGCCTCGCCGGCGCAGCACACGACGCGCCCATATACCTGGGCGCTCGGCGATGTTTCTCACAGTGTTGAGGACGCCTACAGTCCCACCAACTCCAGCACCCAGATTTTCAACGTCCAGTATCTAAAAACCGACGCTGACAAGGCCTTTGCCATCGCCCAGGAGCACGGCGGAGAGAAGCTTTTACAGCAGGAACCGAACACGCCGGTTCTCTATGTTCTGGAATGGGACCGCCAAATCAACAAGCTCCTGTGGCATGTGATCTACGGGACTGACCGCGAGACCGCGAAATTGCGCGTGGCCGTGGATGCAACCAGTGGCGAGTTCTGGAAGGTGGAAAAATAGAAACCGGCTGACTCAACGCCTGCCCGATTGCTCCGCTAGAAAGCTATTTCACTGGTCCGAGCTTTTCGAGCGAGGCACGCGCGTCCTTGGCCAAAGGACCTTCCGGCAGGATCTTCAAGTACTGTTCGAAGTATTTCCTCGCCTCGTCTTTGTCTCCGAGTTTTTCCTGGCATTCGGCGACACGGAAGCTGGCCACGGCGTCATTATCTTTGTAGTAGAGCGCTTCCTTGTAGCGTTCGAGCGCGGCCTTGTAGTTCTTGCGTTTGAAGTAAAAATCTCCGACCTGAATATCTTTCGACGCCTTCAGCGGATTCCAGGGATGGAACTCTTGAATGCCAGTGGTGTCGGGATTACCGGGAACAAGGTCCTCAACGGCGTCCTGGCTGGTGGGATGGTTCTTGGCATCGTCCTTGGGCGGACTCAGGTCGATTCGCGTATCGCGGCTGGAGCTTGCTTCCGCCTGGCCAGTACGATCCGCCGCCTTCGCAGCAGCCGGTTTCTCGGCCTCAGTTTTATCGGGTGAATTCTGGGCCGGAGTAGCCTTATCAGCAGGAGTTTTGTCGGATGTGGCTTGGTCTGACGCAGGCTTGTCCGGCGAATTCTGGGCCACCGAAACCGCTGCCAGCAGCGCCAAAGCAAGAATCTGAAATCGCACCCGCACCCCACCATTGTAACGCCTTCCGGCCAGCAAAAAATCAGGCCACCCACTTAGATTGGGGCGGCCTGTTTGGCAAGTCCTCCAGGGAGGAGGGGAAAATTATTGAGCCCTTATAACGACGGATTTGCGCTCGCCGTCGGCGTCGGATTGCTTGCCGGCGCCTGGGCTGGAGTAGATCCGCCCTCGGTGTTGGTCATCAGACGGATATCCACGCGCCGGTTCTTGGCACGACCCTCCGCGGTTTTGTTCGACTCGACCGGCTTGTCTTTGCCGAGGCCGATCAGGTAAATCTTGTAAGCGGGAACACTTTTCTCGGCGGCCAAATACTGGATCACGGCATTAGCACGCCGCTGGCTCAGATCGTAGTTATAGTCCGCGCCGCCCACAGAATCCGTCGCACCTTCGACCGTGATGATGTATCCCTTGGTCGTGGCCACGCTCGCGGCGAGTTGGTCGATCGCTTCTTTGGCTTCTTTGGTCAGATTGTCTTTATTGAAGCCAAAGTGTACGGCTGTCTCAACCACTGGACGATAGTTGTCGAGATTGATCACCGTGTTGGTCAGCATATCCACACGCTGGGTCGCGGTATTCGCCGCCATTTGCGCCTTGTCGGCGTCACCTCCGGCAGCCAGAGCTTTCTGGTCAGCCGCGGCGGCTTTCGCCTGCACATCCTGGATTCCGGCTTGTGCGCGCTGATCGACGTCCTTGATGTCTTTCGAGTTCTTAGCCGTCAGGTCGTCAAGTTCGTTGGTCTTGTTAATCAGCGGCGTGGTCTGCTCACGCACATAAGTCTTGGTTGTACATCCAATCGACGCGATCAAAGTCGCGGCCAGCATTAGGGTCAGCGTCAACGAGGTGCGGTTGAGGGAGATGCGAGTCATAAGGTTAAGGGCTCCTTGCCCAAGAATATTGCTTCCAGGAACTCTATTTGCGAATCCGGCATAATCCTCTGCCAGCCGCGTACAGCTACGTACGATGCACGGGGGTTGCCATTTGCCTATTGCCGACCAAACCGCTAAATAGCTTACTATCAGCAACTTGCATATTGACTGTGGGAAATGGCGCTGTCCGCAGTCGAGCAATCGCGATACGAATCGTAGAAATTTTATACGGTTCGATTTCCCGCGTAAGAATTATAGGCGCAGGGAAATGACGGTGGTAGATGCCAGTTAGATACGTAGATACGCGGTAATCAGTGGCGCGAGGGGTGTGGCGCGAAGAGTGCACCACTCATTTCGCGATCTTATCCCAGGCCTGCTCGAATTGAGAAACCAGCGGAACCTCGCCCTTTTGTAAGCCGCCAGCAGCCATTACGCGCCATAGATAGGCTTGCGACGGACGACCGTCTCCGAAACCGCTGTGCGCGTCATAGACGGCGAGCACGTCTTCCGAAANNGGACGAGACTGCACCGCGAGAATCACGTCGGCTTCCTGCGGGCGATACACCACGACGAGTTTGCCCCATTTCTGAATGGCATCCTGCACGCGAGAGATCGCAGCGCGGTCGTCGGGCAACAGATTCGGATCGAACTGATTACCGTCGTAGGCGGTTACATACACAAACCGCGAGTTCGAAAACATGCGCGGCATCGCAGGAAGGTCCAATGCCAAGGCTACTGCGGTGCACATTGTCAGAAACGTGGCCAAAACCATGACACCGATTACTGCAATACTCTTCTTTGTTTTCATCTTCGTTTCCATCGGACTTACCCCTTTGGCGCGATCGCCGTATAACTGCTGCAAGCTTTCTTATTTAGAGGGATGCAGCTCGGAGCAGCTGGAGTTGTAAGGAATCTCTACCAGCAATATAAAACCATGGTTACATTACTGGTGGAACATCGATCCCCATGATGGCCAGCACGCGAATGAGTTCACGGCGAACCAGGGCCGCAGTGGTAAGCAGGAACTTCTTTCGGTCTTCGTCCGTTTCGATCAGGATTGGATAGCGGTGATAGAAGGTATTGAAAAGCTGAGCCAGTTGAAAGGCGTGCTTCGCCAAGTAAGCAGGCTCAGTGGTTGCGATGCATTGCCCCACGATATAGGAAGTTTTCGCCGCCGTCAGCCAAAGCTCCCAGATGTCGTCGGCAGATTCGCCGCCGAGAAACTTGGCAAAATCAATCGTAGAGACGCGACTTGCACCGTCTCCGCCAGCAGCGCCGTCGTGCGGAGCCGCGGACGCGCCTCCGTCAGACTCTCGAACGAAACGATCAGGATCGAATCCACCCTTGCGGAAAATATTGGATGCCCGCACCGCTGCATATTGCGCGTAGGGACCGGTGTCTCCCTCGAAACTCAGCGCATCTTTGAAGTCGAACGCAATCACGGACGGTTTTGTGAACTTCAGCATGAAGTACCGCAGCGCCCCAATCGCGATTTGCGTGGAAATATCGGCGCGTTCGGCATTGCTCAACTCAGGATGACGCGCATCCACTTCCGTCCGAGCCGCTGCAATCAGCGCATCGAGAAGATCGTCCGCCTTGACCCCAAATCCCTTGCGCCCGGAAACCTCGATCCAAGACCGGGACTTATCTTCTTCGCTGAGCTGATAGCCAAGTTCGGCCGCGCACCGCGGCGTCAGAGCGACCATCTCATAAGAAAAATGCGTGTAGCGATCTGCGGCCTCATCGTGGCCCAGTCCGCGCAAAGCCTCGATGACCGTGTTCTGCGCTTCCGACTGCCGCGCATCGATCACGTTGTAAATCTCAGCCACGTCGCCAAAATGAGGATGCTCTGTTTCTCCGTGGATAGTCGAAATCCAGCATTCGTGCGCATTCGGATAGCGATAGAACTTCCGGTAGCCAAAATCGCGGCCCAGCAAGCCGAACTTCCACATGTGATAAGCGATATCTTTGCCGACATAGCCGACCGTCCTGTTCGAGCGGACGATAACTTTCTGGTCCTCTTCGGCAATACTATCCGGCACGTTGCCGTTCGCTGTGTCCTCCATACCCGCCGTCGTTTCAGATTTTGCCGTGCCCGCCCGCCGCATCACCCAACAGCCTTTATTCTTGCCTTCGTTCTCGAAAGTGAGCACGCCGGATTCCTTGAGCTTTGCAAATGCCGCATCCCAAAAGTGCAGGTGCAGAATTTCGCTCTCCCGTGGCAAAAAGTCATATTCAATGTCGAGCCGCTCCATCGTTTCCAGATGGCGTTTCAGGACGGCAACCGAAATCAGGTCCGCGATCGCGGCTGTTTCATTGTTTCCTTCCTCAATCGCATGCAGCGTGGCCGATCGCGATTGCAGGTTCGTCTTGTCTTCTTCATACCACTGCGAAACCCGCGCATAAAGGTCCCAGCAAACGTAGTCAAATCGCGGAGCCGCCGCCAGGAGCTCAATTTCCGCCCGCGACTTCTTCTCAATGTTCAGAAACCCAACCACCACGTCGGCGACTTGCGCCCCTGTGTTGTCAATATAGTTCTGTACGTCGACTTCCCTGCCCGCAAAGCGCAACATCCGAACAAACGTATCGCCGAGGATGGCGTTGCGCAGGTGCCCAATGTGCGCTGCCTTGTTGGGATTGATGCTGGAATGTTCGACCAGCACTTTACCCGGCGGAACCTCCGCCGCCGGAGCCTCATCCGCAATCAGCGCCGACGCAACCTCCGCGCGATTCACGCGGACGTTGATGTATCCACCGCCCGCCACTTCCAACTTTTCAAATCCAGGAATCGTACCGACTCCGGCGACAACCTCTTCAGCGATCTTCCGCGGAGCCTTGCGCAGCTTGCGGGCGAGTTCAAAAGCGAGTGGAAGCGCATACTCGCCGAATTCAATTTTGGGCGGCTGCTCCACGACAATATTCGCAGCCTCCAGGCCGTAAGCCCGCAGCAAAAACGCCCGCAGATGTTCGACCAGTCGCCGTTCCAGAAATCGATACAAGGATGTCCTCTAACTAATTGAAGAAACGCCGATTAAAGAAAACTGATTCTAACAAACTCCCCCGCGGGCGGCGGGTTTGACGGAGCCCGCGGCCTTCCCTATCATGAAGGTTCGATCCTCAGTCAACAATCGCTGGTCGTCAGTCGTTAGCCCGCAAAACCCGTCAGCACAGCAATCTGCTTGACTTCAGACTGGCGCTGGCAGTGCTCGCCAATGGCAGACGACTAACGACCGACGACGGTTCCTTATGCGCATCGCCTACCTCGACTGTTTTTCCGGTATCAGCGGCGATATGTTTCTGGGCGCGCTCGTGGATGCCGGAGTGTCTCCCAGGCTCCTGGAAGATACGGTCACGGCGCTCGATCTCGGCGCGCACCTGGAGATCTCGCGGGTGCAGCGCTGCGGCGTCGCAGCCACCAAAGTCAACGTCGTCACCCCAAAGTCCGCAACCCGCCAGCACGGTCGCCACCTCCGCGAAATTCGGGACATCATCGACAAGGCGGCGATCAGCAGCCATGCAAAAAATGTTTCGATCAAGACATTCGAAGCTTTGGCCGAGGCCGAAGCCGATATCCACAATACGTCAATCGAAAAAATCCACTTTCACGAAGTGGGCGCGGTGGATGCTATCGTCGATATTGTCTGCGCCGCCGTGGGGGCGGAATCTTTAGCCATCGACGAATGGGTCTGCTCGCCGCTGAATGTAGGCGGCGGCACGGTTCAGTGCGCGCATGGGACGCTGCCCGTACCCGCACCCGCGACACTGAAGCTGCTGGGCGATGCGCCTGTTTATTCGTCGGGCCCGCAAGTCGAATTGGTTACGCCCACGGGTGCCGCGATCGTCAGGACACTGTGCAGTCGGTTTACCCCGTTTCCTGCAATGAAGGTTGAGAGGGCAGGCTATGGCGCGGGTACACGAGAATTTCCCGATCACCCCAACCTGCTGCGTCTGACCATTGGAGAACCGGTCACGGAAACCGCACATATGCCGCCATATGCGGCGCTGATTAATGAGATTCCGGAGCGTGATCGCATCGCCGTTCTTGAGGCCAATCTCGACGATCTGAGCCCGCAAGTGCTTGGCTATGCCATGGAGCGGCTGCTGGCCGAGGGAGCGCTCGATGTATTCAGCATTCCGGTGCAGATGAAGAAGAGCCGTCCCGGCGCGTTACTCACTGTGCTCGCCAAGACAGAAGATGCCGACCGCTTAGCCAAACTCATCTTTGCCGAAACCACAACCCTGGGCGTCCGCTCGCGCGAAGAATACCGCCAGGTACTGACGCGCCGCTGGGAGACCGTCGCTACGACCTGGGGTCCGGTGCGCATCAAGATCGCCAACATGAACGGCACGGTTTCCAACTATGCACCCGAATACGAAGACTGTCGCGCGTTGGCCGAGGCGCAGCATGTCCCATTGCGCACCGTGATTCAGGAAGCTGTACAACAGTATCTTCGCGGCGATCGGAAAGCCTGAACCGGATTTTGTTGTCAGGCATCTATTTTTGTGTTGGCACCAGCTCAGAAGCTGCGAAAAACGTTCGGTACAACTCGTCCGACATAACTCGTTCGATGTAACACAAGGAGAATATCTATGGTGAAGCTCTTAAGCTTGATCGCACTCTGCGTAGCTTTTTGCGCACTAACCCCAAGCCTCACTTTCGCTTCTCCGGCTCCGTCTGTGGGAAGCATAGCCCCCGACTTCACGCTCACTTCGCAGGAAGGCACGCCCGTCAGTCTCAAGGACTATCGCGGCAAGTGGGTCGTCCTCTACTTCTATCCCAAAGACTTCACCAGCGGCTGCACCATCGAGGCACACAACTTTCAGCGCGACCTGGCGCAGTACCAGCAGAAGAATGTCGTTATCCTCGGAGTCAGCGTCGATACCGCTGACTCGCACAAACAGTTTTGCACCAAAGAAGGACTAAATTTCAAGCTTTTGGCCGATACCGACCACAAAGTGTCGAGCACCTACGACTCGCTCATGACTTACAAAGACATGACGCTGGCCGCGCGGCACACCTTCATCATCAATCCCGAGGGCAAGATCGTGAAGGTTTACACCGACGTAAATCCAAATCAGCACAGCACCGAGGTGTTGGCGGCGCTTGCCGAACTGCAAAAGTAGGAGGAACTCATGCCGGCGCTCAACATTATTGTCCTGCGCGATCTGTTACAGCGCGTTCCGCCGCGGCTTCGCGGCATTTCCAACGAAGTTGCGGAGACGAAGCCGAGTCCGTCAGCCTGGTCGCGAAAGGAGGAACTCGGGCACCTGCTGGACTCAGCCGCCAATAACCACCAGCGGATCGTCCGCGCGCAATCCGAGAATGGTCTGGCCATGCCCGGCTATGAGCAGAATCGCTGGGTTTCTGTCCACGGCTACCAGCGGCGCGACTGGAGCGAGTTGATCGACACTTGGCAGGCAATCAATCGGCAACTGCTGGCGGCGGCGGAAGCCATTCCCGATGCTGCCTGGTCGCACACGCTGACGGTCGCTGCTTCTGAGCCGCTTACCCTTCAGTTCGTTTTCGATGATTACGTGGACCACATGCTGCACCACCTGAAACACATCGGAATCGACGTGAGCGATTTAAAATCAAATGCACCGCAGCTCGATAAGATCGGCGCTGCATGAAAATCAGCGCCGCCTGAGGTCTACGCGCTTAAACGCGCCGGCTCGAGAGAATTTTTGCCGGCAAGGAAATAGATGAGCAAGAAGTTCTACATCACAACCCCGATCTACTACGTCAACGC
>PMSZ01000401.1 GCA_003168235.1 Acidobacteriaceae bacterium | reverse complement strand
CCGAGAACAGCATCGTCTGCCGTTTGGCCGGAAGTTTCTGCAGGATGGTTTGCAGAGAGGGCAGGAAGCCCATATCGAGCATGCGATCGGCTTCGTCGAGCACGAGAATCTTCACGTGCCGCAGATCGGCGAACTTGCGCGTGATGAAATCCTGCAGGCGTCCGGGGGTCGCGATTACGAATTCGCAGCCGGAGCGGAGGCTCTGGATCTGCGCTTTTTCCGATACGCCGCCGATGACGAGCGCGGCCCGCGGCATTTTCTTGTCGCGCAGTTGTTCATACTGCTCGTGGACCTGCATGGCGAGTTCGCGCGTAGGCAAAAGCACCAGCGCGGTGATGTGTTGCGACGGCTCTCGCCGCAGCATTTCGAGAATCGGAATCAGAAACGCAAGAGTCTTGCCGGTGCCGGTCTGCGCCGTGCCGATCACGTCTTTGCCTTCGAGAGCAGGAGCGATGCCGCGTGCCTGGATGGGTGTGAGGGTAATGAATTGAGCTGCCGCCAGTTTCTGCTGCAAGGCAGCAGACAAGGGCAGTTCCGTAAATGTGGTCATTCGATGGTTTTCTTTCTGGAGGGGCGTAGTCAGATTCTCAGACTGGTGTTGTTCGACTGTCAGAGTTCGCATGCCGCTCGCATTGAAATTAGCGCTGGAACCAAACGGCGGGCAGGAAATGCGGAGGTGGTGCGGATCCATCAGGATCCCCGCTTAACGAGCAAACCGTAGCAAAAGCGTTAATAGCAGTATAGCAGAAGAAGGCGCCACGCGGGGTTACGTTGGTCATAATGCGGGCACACGTGTTGGTAACTTAGGCACGTGGATTGAGCGGGACGGGCGGGGGACGCCAGTCACTCCGTTGCAAGTCAGGGGGATCCGAGCTTTCCCCGAATTACCACCACCGACGCTGCCGGCAGATCGTAGACCATATCTTTTGCCGCATCCTGCTTCGTGCGCGCGATCGGGCCGTCGGGACCAGCTTTACCATTCGTGTAAGCGACGATTGTGGCCTTTGCGGCGTCTTCGGCGTGCGCCATGAAGCGTGTGAGCGGAGGATTCCATTTGTATTGCGCGCTTCCGAAGGTCGCGATTTCGACCGGGCCGGAAAAACTTGCGGGTGAATCTGACGTCCCGCGAAAGGCGATGCGAACGCTGTGGGCGTTCTCCTGATCGCGATTGACCACCATCACCGACCATTCGCCGTCGGGACGCTTCAACGCATAGGCAGTGACGAGTTCGCGGCCGGCACCGTCTTCGATGTCTGATTTGGCCGAGTACACCTGATGCTCGCCACCGTCGGATTGCGCCCACTCCGTGTTGATGAGTTGCGCGACAAAGAACTGTGCCAACGGCTGCTGAATTTTGTAGTCGGCGTCTACGGTAAACATGCCGAACGTTCCCGGAGAACTGTTGCAACCGGGCTCCATCTGCAAAGGCAGATAGTGGAAGTAATAAACTGCTTTGCCGCCGGCATCGAGAAGCGATCCGATGTAATCGGCGAGCCAGAGGCCCGAAAAAATATCCTGGTAGGTTTCGCTTGCGGCCGACGAGAGATTGCCCTCGGTAACGAACATCGGCAATTCGACGGGAACGCCGTCCTCATGCCACACCTGCATGATGTGGCGCATGAGTTCGGGCTCGTCATAAAGAGAGCTCCAGGGAATTCGGCAAGGATCGTAGGGATAGTGCTCAAAGGAGAAGAACGCGAGATCCTGCATGTGTCCGTGCTGCTTGAGATAGTCGAGAAAACGCGCTGTCCACGAAACTCGCCCGCTGGCGTCGGGCCAGACTTCAATATCTTTGTTGACTCCCTGAAATGAAGGCCCACCCAGCTTCAGCTTCGGGTCGAGCCGGTGGAGCGCGGTCGCCCACTGGATATAGAGCGCGGCGTAATCCTCGGGCAGCATGTACTGGCCGTCGGCCTCCTCGCCCATCTCAATGTAAGAGATGGGATAGTGGCGATTCTCCAGGTAGGCAATCTCGGCAACCGCATTATCGGGAGTGTCATAGAGGAGCGCGACCGGAATCATCGCGGGCAATCCGCGGGTGACGCCACTGGTAAAGAAGAGGTCAAAGCCGACTTGCGCCTGCTTCGTTGATCCCAGATCGGAAGCCTGATGCCACGGGTCAACCGAGGAGCAGTAGGTGGTCGTCTGCTCCTGGTCGGGGGTGTGGCGCACAGAGTCGTGGAACTGGCCGTCCTTATTCGTACTCCCCGTGGTCGTTCCAAGGTAGAGTTCGCGGATAGCGTAGCCGACACAATTACGGACGTCGTTACGAAGATCTGCCGGGCCCTGGGCATCACAGGTATTCGAAGACGCGGTCATCCAGACGCGGACGAAACGCACAGCTATCGGGGATGTGACGAGCCGAACAGTTTCAGTGCCGCCCTTGCCGGCGCCGACGTTACCCTGCGGAAAGGTTTGCCAGACGCCTCGAGTAGGCGCTTTGATGGGATCATCTCCGGTCCAATACTGGGCGACGTAGCGGGTCGCAAACGGTTCTCCCCACGCGATGCGAATGCTGTCGACGGGTTGCGACTGCGCGAGATCGAGGACGATCCACTGCGGATGTAGCGCATCACTTTCGCCGGTGAAATGTTCGGTGAGATACGGGTTGCTTTTCCAGAAAGTGTTGAGGTCGCCGTCCGTCAGTCGCGAGAAGCCGGAGTTGTCGGTTCCGTCGTTGCGGGTGAAACCTCGACGGGGCAATGCGTATCCATAAGAGTAGCGCAGGGTTTCGGTGGGAACCGCGGCGCCAGTGAAATAGCCCTTGCCATCAGGATTGCTGCCGTCGCTTCCGTCGCTCCATTTCCCTTTCGGATTCCAATGCCACGCTTCGACAGCGAGCTCAGTGTTCTGGCGAAAAGAGACTGGTTGCCAACCCGAAGAAAGCGTCATCTGCAATGATTCGGGCAACAAATCTTTGTCGATGGCCACGGCGGGAATACGGTCCACGCCGGCGCCGAGAGTTTCACGCGGCACAAAGTGGTTAGTAGAATGCGAGACGTCAACGGTGATGGTCTGCGCCGCGGAGCGAACGGCGAAAGAAGGGACGACAGAAATCAGGATGACGCTAAGAACGACTTTCACGCGAACGCCTCCAGGTGGTAAAGAAGCTCCAGGAAGACCCAGTATTAAAACGATTGAATTATACGGATTATGCGGATTGGAGACGAGACATTTTCGTTTGCAATCAGAGTTTGGGAGCTGTGGAGGGGACGCTCGCCGCTCATCTCCTGTCGTCCTACCTCACGTCCAACCTCTCGGCGACCGCCGTGGCATCCTCCAGCATCTTCTCGATGCGGCGGCGTTGGCCGTCGGGAGTCCGGTAGTAGAAGATGCCGAAGAGGTGTCCGCGACGGCGCGCGACCGACATTGCATCCCATCCCTCCCGGGCACGCGGTTGGCGCGCGAAAGCCAGCTGCAGAATGGGCGGTAGTTCCCTTTCCGCATCCATCACGGCGAGCAGGCGTTCGGCAAGCTGTTCGGCGCGGCGTACGCGGGCTGCCGAGCTCTTCGGGTCGCCAATCCATTTGTCTATATCTTTGCGGGTGGAAGGATTCAACTCGTCATACCAGCGTCTGAGCGAGCGATCCTGCTTGAGAATCTGTTCGAGCTCATCAGGAATGCCGATCTTCCGTTTTTCTGTGTCGAGTTCGAGTTGAAAACGGGCGACGCTGCCCTCCACAGCGCGCGCTCCTTCTTGCATGCGCTTGTTGACCAGCAGAATGTGGCGGCCGGCTCCGGTAGGAAACAATGTGGTACGGAAGGCGAAGTCGTTGATTTCACCCTTTACTTTGATCTGTCCACGCAACCCCCACAACTTAACCGCATCGAACGGTAGGTGAATTATGGTCCAACCGAGGCGCGAGCGCATGCGCTCCAACCGAGCCTCAAAGCGTTTTGCGGCTCCTTCGGATTTGGCTTTCGGGAGTTTCGGCATGGGCGAAACCGGGTTCTGAATTCCTACGCCCTGCATTCTAATCTGAAACTGCAGACGGAATGCGGGCGCGGTGCGAGTTACACTAATTAAGCATCAGGAGAGTCAGCTTGATCTGCCCGAAGTGCGGTGAGGACAACGCGGAAAACTTCCGCTTCTGCGGAATGTGTGGCACGGTGCTGGAGGCGCGGCCCGAAATCCGTCGGCCAGCCGGGGCGCCTGTACCGAATCTGCCAAAGATGACCAGCGCAGCAGAACCGGCGCGGTCCGCGACCGTGGAGACCGCGAACGATCTTCCGAGCCCTGACTCACTGCGGCAGAATTCTTTCTCCGGTTTGGATTCCTTTTTTGAGCCCGAAGAGCCGAAAAGCGGCAGAGGCCGCCTGTTCTTGTTGCTGGTTCTGCTGGCGGCGTTGGGTGCTGCCGGTTGGTGGACTTACACGAATTATCTCGCCTCAAGCTACACGCAGAAGCCGGAGGCCGCGCAGCCGACGTCTGCCACTGGATCGGCCGCTCCCACGGCAGAGACGCCCCCAACTCCACCGCCGGCAGCGACAGCCTCCGCAGCTCCTTCAAAGGACGCGAATGCTAGCCCTGCCGTTTCCCAGCCGAGCGAGAACTCTCCAGCAGCACCTATTGCGAAAGCAGCTCCGGTCATTCCACGACCAACCCCCGCGGCGGAGAAACGCACACCGGTCGTTGCTCCAGCCAAGACGCTTAAAACAGTCGAGCCCGCCGCGACTGACAACGGCGACGCCGAATTTCGCCGAGGCGAAGGTTATCTCTACGGACGCGGCGCACACGCGAACTGTGACGAGGCCGTGAAAGACCTGAGGGCTGCCTCCGCGAAAAACAATGCCAAAGCGCGGAGCACTCTCGGAGCCATGTATGACACGGGGCACTGTGTCGCGCGCGATCTGCCGACCTCGTATTTGTGGTTCGCGCTGGCTCTGCGTCTGGATCCGAATAATCAGATTTTACAAAAAGATTTAGAAGCGGTTTGGAACCAGATGACTCCACCGGAGCGGCAGATGGCTACGAGGATGAAGCAGTAAAAGCGAAGGACGGAAAACCAATTTCAGTTTTGCGCAGAGCTGAGGGGCACTACTCTCCGGCCGGGACGAGATTAAGGGCCTTCTTTACGGTGCCGCGTTCAATCATGATTTTGTCTTGCAGCAAGGTGATGGCGTAGATCAACTGCTCGGGGCGCGGCGGGCAACCGGGGACGTAGATATCCACGGGAATGACCTGATTCACGCTTTGCACCAGCGCATAATTGTTGAATACGCCGCCGGAAGTGGCGCACGCACCCATCGAAATCACCCACTTCGGCTCCGGCATCTGCTCGTAGAGCTGGCGAATCACCGGCGCCATTTTGTTGGAGACGCGGCCGGCAATAATCATCAAATCTGACTGGCGCGGCGAGGGACGAAAGACCTCGGCGCCGAAACGCGCAATATCGAAGCGCGAAGCGCCCATCGACATCATTTCAATCGCGCAGCAGGCCAAGCCAAACGTCATGGGCCAGATGGAATTCTTGCGCATCCAGTTGACCGTTGAGTCGAGCGTGGTCATGACAATGCCTTCGGGCACACCGTCGCCGTAGACGAGTTCCTTCACGACCTTTTTGCCGTTTTCGACGCTAACGTAGGGACCGAAACTGAGTTCTGGTGCCATGACTATATTTTAACCGCAGAGGACGCTGAATGCGTACCAGGGAAGATATTCGGAATTTGAGCTGTTCATTCCGTCTTCACCTCTACTTCTTCAATTCCGCCGGGAAATTTGTGACCACCGTGACCGATTGGCTGGCCTGTTGCGAAACCCTATCGAGGAGAATCTTATTGCCGTCGGCCGTAACATCGTAGAAGACGTTCGGAGCCGACCAGTTGATGACGAGGTTTCGCTGGGTCGCGAATTGCAAAGCACCGCCGGATTCTTTTACCGGAACGGCAAAAAGATTGTAAGTAGGTGACATGTAGTAAAGCTCTTTCCCATCATTGCTCCACTGCGGAAATATTCCTCCATTGGAAGAGACTTGCCACTTCCCCTGGCCGCCGCCATAGGCGACGACAAACACCTCAATGGCGTCAGTTTCCGTCGATTGGTAGGCGAGCCAATGGCCGTCGGGAGAGAGTTTTCCCCGGATGCCCTTCGCTATGATCATTGATGGTTTGCGGTCGCCATCTAACGGCAAGGCCCAGATCTCGCCATGGTCCGGAAAAATCCGCGAATAGAGCAAGTACTTGCCATCTCGCGACCAATCCGAGGCGTAGATCTGGTTATCGTCGATGAGCAGCAACTCTTCCGCTCCACTGCCGTCAGAAGGCTTGCGGTAAATTTCATGGCGGCCGTTGCGATCGGACACGTACGCGATCCACTTGCCATCGGGAGACCAGACAGGCCATACATTCGAGACGGGCCCAAAGGTAAGCCGCGTGCGTACACCGCGCGCCAGATCGAGCACCCAGATATCGTTCACGCCGGTGTCGATCTGCAAAGCGATGCGATCGCCTTGCGGGGAGATCCTCGCTTGCTGGAGGTTTGTCAACTTATCGGCGACGGTGCTAATCGTTTTTCCGCTGCGATCCATCCAGATGAGTTGCCAGTCGGCATTACCTCCACTGCCCAGAATCAGCACTCCGTCGTTGGAGGCCGATGCATCCATGTGCCAGGTGCTAATGTCGTTCATAACGCCGCGCGTGAAGCTGCGAGGCTCGTCGCTGAGCTTCCCAGTGGCGGGATCAAAGGGTTGCGCCATCAACTGGTCGCCACGGGCGAATAAAAGATAGCCGCTGCCGTAAACAGCATTGGATTGCGAATGCAACAGAGGGCGATTCTCCCGGCCATCGAGCGAGGCATAGAACAAGGTATCGTTCGAAGCTCGCGCAGGGTCGTGGTTGATGGCGAGATAGAGAAAGTGTTTGCCATCGGGAAGGAAAAACGGCCAGCGATGCGAACTGTGCTGCGATCTGTCGACGGTGGTAACGGGAACCGGAGTTCCACCGCCGGCATTGACGCGCAGGAGCGGCTCTTGCGTATTCGGTGAGAACAGGATGGTTCCGCTCGGGGCCCATGCGCCTCCACGACCGAAAGAAGCATCACAGATCACCAGTGCGGAACCGCCGTTGAGATCAATAGTTTTGAGCTTGCCATCGGCGAAAAATCCCAGCGAGCGGCTATCGGGTGACCAGAAAGGAAAAACCGCGCCGTCGGTCTCGGGAAGCGGATGCGCCTCCAGTACATTCATGGGCCGAACCCACAGGGAGATTTTGCCATTCGCGTCGGTCGCTGCGAAAGCGACGGATCGGCCGTCGGGCGATAGCACGGGCGGGCCGGCGGAATCTCCAGTGAGATTGAGGGTCGTTTTCTCCGGAGGATCAATGACGGCGCGGATGGAGCGCGTCGATTGCGCGGGATGGAAGAGAAATAACCCGGCGGCTGCGCCGACGACAATCGCGGCCAACAGGGCGGCTAGCCAGGCCATACGTTCGCGCCTTCTCGAAGGCCAAGACTGCGATGACGCCAATACGGGCGAAGTCACAGCCGAGGATCTGTCGGATGCAATCCACAGCAGTTCCAGCTGGATGTCGTGTGCCGATTGAAAGCGGTCTTCCGGATTCTTCTGTAAACAGGTCGTCACAACATGTTCAAAGGCGGATGGGGTCTGCGGCTTGAGTGCGCTGATCGACTCCGGGTCGTTTTCAAGAATTGAGGATGCCAGAGAGATCTGGCTCTTACCGGTAAAGGGGCGCTTGCCCGCTGTCATCTCGTAAAGCACCGCGCCGAAGGCAAAAATATCCGAGCGCGCGTCAGCTTCTTTGCCCTCGATCTGCTCCGGCGACATGTACTGGATGGTGCCAACGATGCTGCCCGCGGTGGTCAGCGGAGTTAATGGGCTCGGGCCGCTCATCGTGGGCGCCGCCGTAAATGCCGGGACCGTCCCCGAGGTGACACTCGCCGACTGCGTGCCCAGCGGCTTAGCCAGCCCGAAGTCCATCAGCTTCGCCCCGCCCTGGGTCAGCATAATATTTCCCGGCTTCAGATCGCGATGCACAATGCCTTGACGATGCGCGACGGCCAGCGCTTCGGCCACGTCCATCCCAATTCTGTAGACTTCGCTCAGTGGCAAAGCACCGCGGCGCAGTCTTTCGCCCAGAGTTTCACCTTCAAGAAACTCCATTACCAGGTAGTCGGTACCATCCTGCGATCCGATGTCGTAAAGATGGCAGATGTGCGGGTGGTTCAGCGAAGAGATGGCGCGCGCCTCGCGCTCCATGCGTTGTTTCAGTTCCGGCGAACTGGAAAGATGAGAGGCAAGAACCTTGACGGCAACGGTGCGATCAAGTCGAGTGTCGAGCGCGCGATAAACCTCGCCCATACCGCCCGCGCCCAGCGGCGATTGGATTTCGTAGGGGCCAAGTTTCGTGCCAGAGGTAAGTGCCATCCGTGTCGCGTAATTATAGCGTTAAGCCGCGGCGACGAGGCGTACTTTCAGCATTTCTGGGCGCTCGCTGAATCTCGGCAGTGAAAGCTCACGGGTTCACGACAATCTTGCCAAACATCTGGCTCTTCTCCAGATACTCGTGGGCAGTGCGAAGGTCCTTCAACGAAAAGGTGTGGTCGATGACCGGTTTGAGCCGTCCTGCAAAAACGTGGCCGAGCACTTCATGAAGTTCGCTCATCGTTCCCATGTACGACCCAAGCAATGCCAACTGACGCGAAAACAAAAAACGCAGATCGAGTTCGACTTTCGGCCCGGTGGTCGCGCCGCAGGTTACGAGCGTTCCGCCGGCCTTGAGCGAGCGCACGCTCTCTTCCCAGGTTGCTTTGCCCACGTGCTCGATAACAATGTCCACGCCTTCGGAATTGGTGATCTTGCGGACCTCCTGTGAGATTTTCTGCTGATAGTGGTTGATGACGAAATCGGCACCGAGCTCGCGAGCTCGCTCCATTTTTCGCTCGTCACCAGCGGTCGTAATTACCCGCGCATGAAAAAGCTTGGCAATCTGGATGGCTGCGATGCCCACTCCGGAGTTCGCACCCAGCACCAGCACCGTTTGTCCCGGGCGAATCGCGCCTCGTCCCACAAGCATGTGCCAGGCAGTGACAAAAACAAGCGGGACGCTGGCCGCCTCATTAAAGTCGAGTGAGTCGGGAATAGGAATGACGTTGACGGCGGGCACGGCAATCAACTCGCAGTTGCCGCCATCCACGCCATTGCCGAGCACGGTGAAGTGGCGGCACTGGTTCTGCAGTCCGGCGACACACTTTGCGCAATGATTGCAGAAAGTCATCGGCGCGAGCAGGACGCGCTGTCCAGCTTTGAGGTCGGTGATGTACTCACCGACTTCAGCAATTTCTCCGGCGATGTCGCTGCCGAGGATGTGCGGCAGATTCACGCCGGGCAATCCCTGGCGCACCCAGATGTCGAGATGGTTCAGAGAGCACGCGCGCACGCGGACGAGGACTTGATCTTTGCGCGGCTTGGGATCGGGGACGTCTTCATATGTGAGAACTTCAGGTCCACCGAACTGATGAATGCGAACGGCTTTCATGGCGACTCCTGAGACTGACAACGGAAATTTGAACCCTACAAGCTAGCACAAGCCGCCTCAGTTCTGCTTCAAAAGGTGCGGTGGAGAGACGCGCGCTCGTGTGGGGACGGGCGCCCCCCTCGCCCGTCCACCCGTGTGAAATGGTGCGGTAGAGACGCGGCTCGCCGCGTCTCGGAGTAGCAAGACTGCCGGGTACGCCGGGGGTGCGCCCCTTCTCGCGCTTTTCGAGAAGGGGCCA
>PMSZ01000550.1 GCA_003168235.1 Acidobacteriaceae bacterium | reverse complement strand
CCTGGGCCATCGGCGGCTCGGGCTGGCAGTTCGCCTGGGGATCGCAGGACGACAACGAATCTATCGCCGCCATTCATCGTGCTCTCGAACTCGGCGTCAACTGGATCGACACGGCCGCCGTCTACGGGTTGGGACACTCCGAAGAAGTGGTTGGCCGTGCTCTGAAGGAATGGCGCGGCTCCAGACCTTACGTTTTTACGAAGTGCGGCCTGCGCGGGAATGCCAACGGTGAGGTGCAGAAAGTACTGCGCGCCGACTCGATTCGCGGCGAAGTCGAGGACAGCCTTCGCCGCCTTTCTGTGGATGTAATTGACCTCTACCAAATCCACTGGCCTCCCGACCCCGATTCATCCGAATTGGAAGAAGGATGGTCGACGCTCGCCGACCTGAAGCGCGAAGGCAAGGTACGCTGGATTAAAGTCTCTAACTTCAATGTCCAGCAACTGCGCCGCGCCCAGACCATAGCGCCCGTAACTTCTTTGCAGCCGCGGTATTCGCTGGTGCACCGTGAGATCGAAGACGAGATCCTGCCCTACTGCCTGAGTGAAGACATTGGGGTCATTGTTTATTCTCCGATGGCTTCGGGTCTATTGACCGGCGCTATGACTCGCGAGCGCGCGGCCATGCTACCCGCGGACGACTGGCGTGGGCGGCATTCCGACTTTACGGAACCAAATCTCTCTCATAATCTGGCGCTGGTCGAGCGCTTGCGGGCGATCGCCAACCGCCACAACCGTTCTGTCGGAGAAGTGGCAATTGCCTGGACGCTGGGCCATCCCGCTGTGACCGGCGCCATCGTCGGAGCCCGCAATGCGCGGCAGGCAGAGGGTGTCATGCGTGCTGGCGACTTGCACCTTACCGAAGATGATGTCAACGAGATCAAAGCCTTCGCCGGGACCGCGGCGTGAAAGATGTACGTAAAGCAGAAGGCGGTCGTGACCGGGTTGGTTGATTTTGCGAGCCAGGTGCGGCGGTGGCCAGCATTTTCAAATNNGGTATCATGTTTTCTTAACTCAGGGTTTTGTTAGGAACGCTCAGCGAGAGCGAAAACGAGGCAGGCCCTGCTCCGGCACAGAAAGCGCGCAGTGATGATCGAGGCGCATGAATGACGACGCCAGCAGCCGCCCCCACGGTGTTCGTCGTCGACGATGACGACTGGTGCGCGCCTCCATCCAAGGCATGCTGAAGTCGGTCGGCTTGCGTTCCGAGACCTTCGGCACCGCGCAAGAGTTCTTGCGCGGCAAGCGGCCGGACGGGCCAAGTTGCCTGGTCCTCGATGTGAGACTTCCCGGAGTCAGCGGTCTGGATTTTCAGCGGGAATTGGTCAACGCGGGCGTCCATATTCCCATTATTTTCATCACCGGTCATGGAGATATTCCGATGACGGAACCGATCGGTGCGTACCGGATATGAAGTGGTTCGTATACCTCTGCATCAGACGAGCCGGGCCAGCGGCGAGTATGAAGACTTTGTGACCGGATCTGTAGTCGACAACGGTCACGTGTGGGGAAGGCCGGTCGGGGTTACCGAGGCTCACGATGGATCGTTGCTGGTGTCCGATGATGGTTCGAACTCAATCTGGCGTATCAGTTACACAGGCGCCGATAAAGTTTCTAATCCGCGATAACTGCGAGCAAGAACAAGGATGCCCGCGCGACCGGCGATTCCCGGCGGCTTGGCCAGTTTATAAAGATTAACGGTGGAACCGCCGATACTTCCCTAGGGGTTTCATGAGACAGGTCGCGACGTTATTGCTTGCAGTTCTTGGACTGGCGTCCAACGCGGCCGCGGGCGACATCGACGGCAAGATCGTGGGATGGTCTCGCGCCTTTCCTTCTCCGGAACACCCGGCTGTAGTGTGGGTTGAGGGCCTGCCAACCAGGCCCGTCAACAAGAACGAGCCAGTCATGGCACAACACGGCGGACAGTTCGTGCCGCCTTTTTTGATCGTGGTTGCGGGCCAGACTGTCAACATGCCAAACGAAGACGAAGTGGCGCACAACGTCTACTCGCTCTCCCCCACCAAGCTATTCGACCTGGGATTTTATGCCAAAGGCGACGTCAAGAGAGTGACCTTTGATCGGCCCGGACTGGTGGAAGTGCTCTGCCAGATCCATGCTTTCATGCGCGCCAGGATCCTGGTCGTGCCGAATCCGTACTACGCGACGATTGCAGTCGATGGATCCTTCCGAATCCGCAACCTCCCAGCGGGAACGTTTACTCTCACCTTCTGGGCCGACGGAATGACATCGTTCAGCCAGCAAGTCACGGTTCCGCAGGAAGCCAAGGCGGTCATTGTCCGCGTAGCCTGGCCCAGTTCCACATCAGGAAAATAGAAATAATGAGAGCCGCTAATTCACGGCTTCTGGTTCTTGTTTTGTTAGCTGACCTGACGCTTGTCCGCGCCGGGCAAACGCAAGATCCGGCTCCTGCCGCTATACGCCCACAAGGCCTCACCATCGAAGTGCTCGACGGCATGACACACCTGCCCGGCGGACTTGCTGCCCTGCCAGAGCCACCCATTCCCCCGGGAAACCCTCAAACTGCAACCACGATTGAATTGGGAAGAAAGTTGTTCTTCGACACGCGACTTTCTAAAGATGGTTCGACAAGTTGCGCTACTTGCCACGATCCGGAGAAGGCGTATTCCGATGACCGTGCCACAGCTGCTGGACTCAACCAAACGGTTCTCAGCCGACGTACGCCCAGTCTGCTGAATTCAGCGTATGACCACGTTCTGTTCTGGGATGGCCGCGTCAGGAGCCTCGAAGAACAGGCGCTCGTACCTATGCTTGGCAAAGACGAGATGGGTATGCCGAACCCCAGAACACTTCTCATCCGCGTTCAGGAAGTTCCCGAATACCGCCAAAGATTCCGCGCAGCATTCGCACGACCCGTCAATCTGCAGGACATTCAGCGAGCGATTGCGGCCTTCGAACGCACCCTGATAACCCCACACTCCGCTTTTGACCGCTATGCGGGCGGAGACAAACAGGCATTGACCGACCGGCAAAAACGAGGTTTGATCTTGTTCATCGGGAAGGCGTCATGCAGCCAGTGTCACAACGGGCCGAACTTCACCGACAACAAGTTCCACGCCCTCGGGGCGCTGCCTGGCGAAGATCAAAATCGAGATATGGGACATTTCGCCGTCACCAGGAATCCCGCAGATCGCTTCGCATTCAAGACCCCTAGTCTGCGCAGCGCCACGCAGCAATCGCATTTTATGCACAACGGTTCCTTCAGTTCGCTGCCTCAGGTCATTGCTTTTTATAACGACGGTGGCGGCCAAGGTCCCAAGTCGAACTTGTTGTTCCCACTTCACCTGACGGATGCGGAGCAACACGACCTGCTTTCCTTTCTTGACGCCCTCGCAGGTCGCGTGCCGGGGGATATTCGGGGTGCAGAGCAGAAGTGAAAGACACATCCGTTTTCCCGGTCGTGAAGCTTAGAGCTGCGGGATTAGCCGTTAGTTTGCCGGTCCAGCAAACAGCAGCAGGTTCCCATCTGGATCCTTGACGATGAAATTCTTGGCACCCCAAGGCTGCTTTTTCAGCGTCTGCTGAAAGGCAATGCCGGCGGACTGAAACTCAAGAAACAGCAGCTTGATCTCGTCCGCTGTAGCCACGGTCATGGATACGGACAAGAGCTCCTCCCGATCGCGAACCGTGGCCTCGATCATCGGCCTCTCGACGCACCTTAGATTGAGACGTGCGGCGTCGCGACCCACCTGCGCGTAAAAGGGAGGGCTGCCATAACTGAAGACAAGCGTAAAGCCCAACTTCTCACAGAAGAATTCGCACGATCTCTTGATGTCGGCGACCAAAAGTTGCGGCTCTGCGCAGACAATCGTCGCCTTGGATGTCGATGATTTCTGCTCGCGCGGCGCGGTCGAAAGTCCTGTTTTCAGCGACTGCCAACTATTGAAGCCTTGCTGTCTTGCGACCATTTCTTGCGCATCGCTGAGCTTGAAGCTCGCCGCAAGAATCTCCGAGTCGGGCATATTCACGAAACGAGGCAAATGCCCGCGGATTTGTGCGGCGACGGGATAGTGCCCTTCGCGATGCCACCGCAATATGAGCTTGGCTTGCTTCTTGAGGTTCTCGAGATTGGGCACGTAGGCCTCCACGATGAGATCGTAGGTGGGCATTGCCCTTTGGCGACGTGCCGTTGCATCCTTACATGCGCTGATAGTATCTGCGACGCTGTCAGCGGTTGTCAATTGAGAACGCCGACGCGCTACGCGTTGTTGGGCCGTACTTATTTGCTTGGCCGCGAACCCGTAATAAGAATGTCTACCAGTCTCCTCGCGCTTTGCTGCCAGTCCGGGCCCGACGCCACGTGGGAGACGCCGATCAGCGCCCGAAGCAGATCGAACGGCTCCAGATCTCTGCGAATGTCGCGGCTCTTGATTGCGCGCTTTACCAGCGAATCGATCGCTCCCTGGATCTGACTGCGCGAACCTTCATAGAGCTTCGAAGGCCCGCCGACCAGCGAGTTCAGCGCCGGCGCGATGATCTGCTTGGTTGCGATGTAATCCACGAACAAGAGCATCCACGCCCTCAACGCTTCAACCGGTGGCATGGCATCGGAGAATTTCCGCTCGGCTGCCGCTAGCTTTTCTACTTCGGTCCGATAGACCGCCTCAATCAGTGCGTCTCGCGTAGGGAAGTGGCGATACAGAGTTCCGGCTCCAACCTCTGCTGCTTTGGCGATGTCATCCAGGCTGGCATTGGCGCCCGACCGCGTAAACGCTCCCTTTGCAACCTCAAGAATGCGCTCACGATTCAACCGCGCGTCGGTACGCGGTTTTCGCGGGGTATTTTTCTGGTTCTTGGTCGGCATAAAAAAAGTTGCAACCGGAGGAACTCTCCGGTTATCTTATCTAGTGATTCGGAGACACTCTCCGTTTTAGCCGGAACCAGGCGGCCTGTCAATAGCCGGTGCTGGGTTAGACGGCGTTGATCTCCGTTATAGAGAGGTGAGGAACATGAATCTGAATCTGATTGCTCATAATCAACCATCGAAAACTTTCAGTCATCCTTGCCCCGACCTCGCGAGGATGGCGGAGCGCGAGTTGTCAGCATTCTTCAACGCCGTCACCCAGTTGTTCGGGCCAGAACAGGCCGAGCTCTCAGCCGACGACTGGCTGCAGGAGTTGATCGAGACCGATACTCTGCCCGCTTCAGCCCGCGAATGGCGGTTGATCACCGCAAGAACTTCGACTCGGCTCGCAAGTCGACTGAATGCTTCGTCACTGTCGTCCCTATCGGCCGAACCACAAACTGCTTAGGAGGAAAAGAACATGCGTGTTTTCGTAACAGGTGCTACAGGCTTCATTGGCACAGCAGTCGTCCGAGAACTCATCGACGCTGGTCATCAGGTGCTGGGTCTCGCGCGCTCCGATGCGGGCGCCAGATCCCTTGTCGCGGCGGGAGCGGCCGTACATCGCGGTTCGCTCGAAGATCTCGAAACCTTGCGCAGCGGAGCAGCCGCGTCGGACGGCGTGATCCACACCGCTTTCATCCACGACTTCAACAACTATGGACCGGCGGCGGAAGCGGATCGGCGTGCCATCGAGACTCTCGGCGGCGCGCTCGCGGGCTCGGGGCGCCCGTTGGTCGTCACTAGCGGGACCTTGCTCGTTCAAGGCCAAGGCTCGCTCGCAACAGAAGAGGATCCCTCGAATCCCAACTTTCCGCGCAAATCGGAAGAGGTGGCGCTTGCGCTGGCGGCAAGTGGAATCCGCACATCGGTACTGCGGCTTTCCCCATCGGTTCACGGCAACGGTGATCACGGATTTGTGCCACGACTGATCAGCGTCGCGCGGGAAAAAGGAGTTTCGGCCTTTATCGGGGACGGACTCAATCGCTGGCCCGCAGTCCACCGACTGGATGCCGCTCACCTGTACAGGCTTGTGCTTGAGAAAGGTACTCCTGGAGCCCAATATCACGGCGTGGCGGACGAGGGCATACCGACTCGAGAGATCGCTGAGGCAATCGGCCGGGGCCTGAACGTGCCGGTCGTCCGCAAAACCAACGCGGAAGCAGCCGATCATTTTGGCTGGATCGCTCGCTTCTTTGGTATCGACGGCCCAGCTTCGAGCGCGCTGACCCAGCAACGGCTGGGATGGCGACCGGTTCAGCCTGGGCTGATTGCCGACCTGAGCGCGGAACACTATTTCGAAAGCGCCGCGGATACCGTTCCTTTGCACAGCTAGCGCGTGAACGGCATCCAACAAACTTTCACATCGAACCCTGTTAGTACAAGGAGGTAGGAAATGACGAACACTCTTGTAGCAACTTCTTTTGGAGCACCTTCGACCACCGACGACGTTTTGTCCGGCGTACGTCTGAAGGGCAAACGGATTCTCGTAACCGGAGCCTCGGCCGGTCTGGGTGTGGAAACCGCGCGCTCCCTGGCCGCGCACGGCGCTCACGTTGTAGGTGCGGCGCGGGATCTCAACAAGGCCAAAGCAGCAACCGAGCAAGTGCGAAAGGACGCCGCCAATGGCGGAAGCTTCGAACTCGTTGAACTTGATCTGGCAAATCTGAAAAGCGTGCGTGCCTGCGCCGACCGGTTGCTGGCAAAAGGCGAGCCGTTCGACGTGGTCATCGCCAATGCCGGAGTCATGGCCACACCGCTCGGCTACACAGCTGACGGCTTCGAAACACAGTTCGGCACCAATCACCTGGGCCACTTTGTCCTGGTCAACCGCATTGCGCCGCTCATTCGCTCCGGCGGTCGACTCATCAATCTTTCTTCATTGGGTCACCGCTATTCGAATGTCGACCTCGATGATCCCAATTTTGAGCGGACTCCGTATGAGCCCTTCGTTGCCTATGGCCGGTCCAAAACGGCGAACATTCTCTTCGCGGTTGCCTTCGACAAACGCCATCGGGATCGCGGTGTACGTGCCGCCGCAGTCCATCCCGGGGTAATCCACACTGAACTGGCTCGCCACGTGGACGCCAGCGCAATCGAAAAGATCATCGAACAGAGGAATCAGCAACTCGCAGCGGAGGGCAAGCCGCTGTTCCAGTGGAAGAGCATCCCGCAAGGAGCTGCAACTTCGGTGTGGGCTGGAATTGTGGCTCGCGCTGACGAAATCGGTGGCCGATATTGCGAGGACTGCCACGTCGCCCGGCTCGTGCCCGCCAACACGCCCATCAACACCATCAGCGAAGGGGTGCTTGGATATGCGCTCGATGCAAACAACGCAGAGGCACTCTGGAAGAAAAGTGAAGAAATGGTGGGAGAGTCGTTCTAACTTTCCTGATCACTACTGAAGAACAACGCACAGAAGAACGGAAATGAAAAATGAAAATGATTGAACAAAAAGACCTCGCCGGCAGTTTCACCCTGCCCGGCAAATCCATGACATTGAAGCGCATGGGATATGGCGCCATGCAACTGGCTGGCCCTGGCGTCTGGGGACCGCCGCGCGATGTCAACGCCGCCATCGCTGTTCTGCGCGAGGCCGTCGAATCCGGCGTGAACCACATCGACACCAGCGACTACTACGGACCGCATGTAACCAATCAACTGATCAAGCAGGCGCTTCATCCCTATGCCAAGGACCTCCTGATCGTCACCAAAGTGGGCGCCCGTCGAGGTCCAGACAAGTCCTGGCATCACGCGCTATCTCGCCAGGAGTTAATCGACGCCGTTCACGACAACCTCAAAAATCTCGGCCTCGACCATCTCGAAGTCGTCAATCTTCGCGTGGGCGGAATCCAGGAACCGGGCGAAGAATCGATCGAAGAGCCGCTGACCGCGCTCATCCAACTCAAGCGTGAGGGACTGATCCGTCACGTCGGTCTAAGCAACATTTCTCCCAGGCAGTTCGCCGAAGCGCAAGCCATCACAGAGATTGTTTGCGTGCAGAATTTCTACAACGTGGCCCACCGGAACGATGATGCTTTCATCGACGATCTGGCCGCGCAAGGTATCGCGTATGTTCCGTTTTTCCCGCTGGGAGGTTTCACTCCATTACAGTCGTCGGCGCTTGACGCGGCCGCAGCTTCGCTCGACGCTACACCCATGCAGGTTGCCCTTGCCTGGCTTCTCCAGCGGTCGCCCAACATCCTGCCGATTCCCGGAACATCTTCCATCAAGCATCTTCGCGAGAATCTTCAGGCTGCGAGACTGCAGATTCCCCCTGAAGTGATGGCCGATCTTGACGTAATCGCCGCGGGCAAGGCCGCGTAAGCCTGGGCGGGCGGACATGTCCGCCCGGCTCTCCATAAAAATTTGATTGGGTATTCTAGTCGACTTGCACGTCGCCGGAGCCAGTGTGAACGGAAACCATCGGGCCGCCGCCCCGCACTTTGCCGACTACGCTCTTCCGCGACTCTTCGACGCGGCCCTGAACCGTCGTGCTCACCGGATGCCCAAGCGTGACCGACCCGGAATTCGAAGAGATATCGACGTCAAAAGCGGCATCAGACGGCACATTCAGAGTCACGTTGCCTGAGCCGGTACGGACGCTCCACATATTCTTGGGCAGCCCTTTGCCGTGAATATCGCCGCTGCCCGCCTCGGCGTGAAATCCGCCGTTGATGCCGTTGACGGTGATGTTGCCCGACCCGGTGCGGATTTCCACATCGCCCGCTCCCACTTCGTCGACCACAATGTCGCCGCTCCCCGCTTTAATCCGCGCCGGACCGGAAAGCTCGTGCCCGCGAATATTTCCAGATCCCGTCTGGAAATTCATTTCGCCCGTGAGTCGCGCCAGTTTCAAATCGCCCGATCCGCTCTCCAGGTCGACATTGCCCTTAAGGCCCTCGATCGTCTGATCGCCGCTGCCGGTGTGGCTGTGAATCGCGGTGTTCTCTGGCGCCGTGATTTCGTAGTCGATGGAAATGTTGTTGATGTTCACGTAGTCGATACGGATGCTGTTGCCGTTCTGGCGAATGGGAGGATTGGACTGCAATTGCCGCACGTCCTCTTTGTGATCTCCGCCGAACCATGAATTGCCCGATTCGATTTTGGCATGGATCGACACCGTGCCGGCCGGGCCATTGCGGACGATGACGTCGCCGGATCGAGTGAGCACTTCAAGATCAACGTTGCCGTTGACCTGGTATGAACGGTCAAAGGTTCCAATGACCGAAGCGAAGCCGGCGAGCGAGGTCGCCAGAATGAAAACCAGTGTGCGGACGGTGCGATGGGAAATCTGAGTCATAGTAAATTCGCCTCCTGGAATTCAGCTCTCGTTAGTTCTACGCTAAGACCTAACACCTAAGACCTGAGACCTTGTTTTCCTACTGCAGCACGACCTGATCGCCTTCTTTCAACCCTGACAGCAACTCGGTCTTGGCGCCGTTCGAGATGCCAATNNTTGTCTTTGTCGTAGATGATCGAGCCTTCGGGAATCTGCAGCACGCCCTTGTGCTCATCGAGAATGATCTCGGCGTTGGCCGTCATCATCGCTTTCAGTTCGCCCCCGGGATTGTTGATCGAGACTCGCACTTCGAACGTCGTCACGTTGTCTTTCTCCACGCCCATGGGAGAAATCTTCGTCACTTTACCGGTGAACGTTTTGTCCTTGAACGACTCAACCTTGATGCGGGCGGGTTGTCCCAAATAGACCTTGCCGATATCGCTCTCGTCGACTTTGCCTTTGACGTAAACCTCGCTGGTGTCGCCGAGCGTCATCACTAGGGTCGCGGTCGAACCCAGCACCAGAATCGAACTCACCGCATCGCCAATCTCCACGTCGCGCGACAAGACGATTCCATCCAACGGAGATTCAATGGTGGTGTACGCGAGCTGTTCATCGAGTTGCTTCAGGTTGGCGCGGTCCTGCGACATCTGACCCTGAGCTTGGCCAATCTTGGCCTGCAATACCTGCAACTGAGCTTTCGCCACATTCTGTTTGTTCAGCGCCATCACGTAATTTTTCTCGGCGTCGTCGAGCGCGGAGGCGGAAACTACGCCGTCGCTCGCCATGCCCTTGGCGCGATCATACGCGCGTTTCAGCAGCGGAACGTCAGGACCCTCGGCATCGACCTTGGCGCGCAGCAAATCGGCGCGCGTGCCTTCCAGACTGGCGGTTGAGGCTTCCAGTTGCGCGCGCGCCTGATCGACGCGAGCTTGAATCTCATCCCGATCGAGGTCGGCAAGCAGCTGTCCCTTCTTGACTTGATCGCCGTAATCGACGTAGAGCTTCTTCACGATGCCGCTGGCCTTGGACTTAACCTCGACCTCGGTGATCGGCGTGATCTTGCCGGTTGCCACCACGCTTTTTGCCAGGTCTCCCCTTTCAACCTTGGCGAGCTTCGAGGGGTCGATCTTGTTATTGCCGGTCGAAGCGATCACCACACCGGTAACGACCAGAGCCAGAACAACTACCGCTATCGAGCTCCAGATAATGATTCGCTTGCGCCGCTTCTTCCTGCCATTGCCGTTACCTTCCACGACCGCCTCCTGCCTGAATTCGAATCTTAGGACCGATGCCACGTATCTGTTGTTACGGGAGAAACACCGAAATAGTTCCTAAAATGTTCCTGGAGTGTTCCTCGATTTTCCGAATGAGCCCGGTACATCGACCGGCATTTACTTAGACCGCCCGGCGATGAAAAAGAAAGCAACCAGTCGTTTCCTCGACATCGCTGGATCGCTGGTTCTCGGTTAGATGCCCTCGGCTAGATCCCGTGGCTAGATGCCCGCGGTCAGATACCCCATGGTCAGATGCCTGCTTCAATTGTACCCGTGCAAGATGGCTCGCAGCTCGAAGCCAGCAGATGATGTTGACTCGGCCGCCATTCGTCTAGCTCCTTTAAAATGTTAGAATTAGGATTCCATGATTGCATCCGTGCTGCTGCGGGTGTTCGTCGTCCTGCTGCTGGTGGCGGTGAATGCTTTCTTCGCCGCGGCTGAATTCGCGCTGGTTAGCGTCCGCGAAACCCGTATCCAGCAGCTCATCGAAGCGCATCGCGCCGGCGCACGCATCGTCCTCAAGCTCCACCAGCAGCTCACCCGCGTCGTCAACGGAGTGCAACTCGGCATCACCGTTACCAGCCTGGCTCTGGGCTGGCTGGGCGAGCCGGTTCTGGCCCGCCTGTTTGAGTCCTGGATCGGCCGCATTCCCCACGCTACCCTCTACGCTCACGCCATCGCCGTCACCGTCGCCTTCGTTTCGATCACCAGCCTGCATGTGATCCTCGGCGAACTGGTGCCAAAGTCGCTCGCGTTGCAGAGGGCCGAGCGCGTCGCTCTCGCCGTCGCTGCGCCCATGGATGTCTTCTTGACCGTCACCCGCCCGCTGACTGTCGGCATGAGCCGCGTTGCCGGTTTTGTGCTGCGCGCCTTTGGAACCCACGAGATCCGCCACGGCTCCGTGCATTCCCCCGACGAACTCCGCCTGATTGTGACCGCGGCGCGTACCTCCGGCCAGCTTTCTTCCGCGCAGGAAGAAATGTTGCTCAACGCGCTCGAACTCGACAACATCACCGCCCGGCAGGTGATGGTGCCGCGGACGCGAATTTTCTCGCTGCCCTCCGACCTCACGCTCGACGAAGCGCTGGCGCGCGTGGTCGACGATCAGCACTCGCGCGTTCCTGTCTATGATCCGCAGCGCGGCCCCGAACACATTATCGGAGTGCTTTACGCCAAAGACCTCATGCGCTGGACGCGCCTGCGTCTGGCTCCGCCCGGTACCGTGATCCCGGTGGTGCGCATTTCGCAGATACAGATCAGCCAAATGAAAATCGGCCAGATCATGCACAACGTGCTGGTTGTGCCGGAAACCAAGTCGTTGCTCGACCTGCTCGGCGATTTCCAGTTGCGCAAACGCCACCTCGCCGTCGTCGTCGACGAATTCGGCTCGACCGCCGGAGTCATCAGCGTGGAAGATGTGCTCGAACAGCTGGTCGGCAAATTGGAAGACGAATTCGACGTTGCTTCCGCGCCCTCGGCCGTCACCGACGCGAATGCTCCGCTCCTGCTCGATGGAGCCATCAACATTCGCGACCTCGAAAGCCAATATGAGATGAAGCTCCCGCAGGACGAGGGTTACGAGACCCTAGCCGGCTTCCTGCTCTCGCGCCTGCAGAAGATGCCCACCGGAGGCGAGGCATTCGATTATGAGGGTCGCCGTTTCAGCGTAGAAAAAATGGATGGCCATCGCATCGCCACGGTGAGAATCGAGCCGGTCCAGATAACATCCTCACCAGCGGCTTCGGTACAAAAGGCGGGCGACTGAGAAGGTAGTGGGCTATTTTGACCTGACTCGAAAAAACTCCCAAGAGAACCCGACCAAGAAAATACCTAAGACCAGCACGAGCCAAGTGAAGGGCCTTGCCAGGGAAATTGGGTCCCATCCGACCGACCCGGCCTCCGACGACTGCGACCGAGACAGAATCGAAATGCCGACCACTACAACGATGACGAGCAGGATAGCTGCGGCAAGCACAGCCAGCACTCCCGCAATGGTGCACTTAAGGTAAATCACGGCGCTTTTGCCGACCGGCTATTTCAGTCGCTCCCACGTGATCGTAACAGAAATTTCCGTCCCGTCTTTCTGTTTTTCTTTTTTCTGCCCGCGAAAAAAGAACCGGTTCTCGCTCACCAGATAATACGGACGCTCTTGACTTGTTCCGGCCCAGTTAGGAGATGCGCTGGTTTCCGGATGATGGACCATAGTGTGCACGCCCTCGCGCAACTCGAAAGTTCCGCAATAAGAAAAAAACCCGTCGAGCGCGTCCGCCGCCTCGGAGCCGGTCGGCGTGTTGTCATCGGCCCAACGACGCCGCCCACGTTTCATCAACTCCGCGCACATATGTCCCGAAGCAGTATACATCAGGAAGCCCGTTGCATCCGCCCCAAACTCGACATAGGGCGTGGTGTGCCCGTCGGGATA
>PMSZ01000104.1 GCA_003168235.1 Acidobacteriaceae bacterium | reverse complement strand
ACCGCGTTAGATGCGGTTATCACGATGGATGCTCAAGGGGCGATTACCGATTGGAATAAGCAAGCTGAAATGGTGTTCGGATGGAGTAGTAAGGAGGCGATCGGCCAGCACATGTCTGATCTGATTATCCCGGAGCGACTACGGATGGCCCACGAGCGCGGCTTACGTCACTTCTTGGCTACCGGCAATGGCCCCATCTTGCGACGGCGTATTGAAGTCACGGCCGTCCGGCGCAACGGTGTTGAGTTCCCGGCTGAGTTGGAAGTATCGCCAATGAGACTGGGCCAGAATTTGTTTTTTGGCGCCTTCATTCGTGACATTACCGACTCCAAACTGGCAGAAAAGAGACTAAGGGAGAGTGAACTCAACCTGCGCCAGATGACCGAGACCATACCGGAAATGCTATGGAGCGCCACCGCAGAAGGGACAATCGATTATTGCAATGCTCGCGTGCTCGACTACACCGGCTTCTCTGCCGAAGAAATCATGGGTAGCGGTTGGACAAAACTTCTTCATCCAGACGATGTTGAACGGACAGCTCGAACGTGGAGATCCTGTGTCACAACCGGAGCCCCGTACCGAGTCGAGATTCGCACCTTCCACGCTGCCGATCGCACCTATCGATGGTGCGTAACGAGCGCGCTTCCGCTGCTCGACCAACAAGGGCGGATTCTAAAGTGGTACGGCACAGTCGTGGATATGCACGATTGGAGGCATGCGCAGGAAGAGCTACGCAACACGCAAGCCGAACTCGCACGCGTGGCGCGTGTGATGACGATGGGAGAACTTACCTCATCGATCGCACACGAAGTCAACCAGCCGCTATTTGGCATTATGACCAACACCGACACCTGTTTGTTAATGCTTTCTACCGATCCTCCCGATGTCGACGGCGCTCGGGAAACTACACAGCGCACGATGCGTGATGCAAACCGAGCCTCTGACGTGATCAAGCGCTTACGCGCGCTTTATAGCAAAAAAGATCCGTCCCCCGAATGGATGGACCTGAATCAGGCCACACGGGAGGTGATTTCCCTGTCGTTGAGCGATTTGCAAAGATGGCGCGTGATCGTTCTGCAGGAACTTGCCGACAATCTCCCACTTCTCATGGCGGACCGTGTCCAAGTTCAGCAGGTCATTATGAACCTGGTACGAAACGCTTCAGACGCGATGAGCAATGTCGACGATCGTCCGAGAGAATTATTGATCAGAACTGAAAGAGAGGAAGGCGATCGGGTGCAGCTTAGCGTGAAAGATGCAGGGGTCGGCTTCGAACCCCAGGCTGCGGACAGACTCTTCGAAGCCTTCTATACGACAAAGAATGAAGGTATGGGAATCGGTCTGTCAATCAGTCGTTCCATCATCGAGGCTCATGAGGGGCGTTTGTGGGCGACACCGAATGATGGTCCGGGAGCCACGTTTTTATTTTCCATACCCTGCAAAGCGGCCGGTTTAGTGGCAGAGGAAACTCGCTGCAGCCGGCCGGATGGTGCGATGGATGCCGCATGATTTAAGCTCGACGCTGAATACCGATTCCGGCGTTCATACCTTGGTGCGATTGACGGCCCACCCGGCACCAGCGCATTCTTCGCTTATGGAGTCGAAACGACAACGGGAGTCCATCGAACATCCACTTGTGACGGTCGTTGATGACGATGTATCAGTCCGCGAATCCCTCCCTAATTTGCTGAGGCAGTTCGGCTTTTCCGCCCGCGCGTTTTCGTCGGCGGAAGAGTTTCTCGGGTCCGATTGCGTCAGCCAGACCCGCTGTCTGATCCTTGACGTCGTCATGCCCGGCGTATCGGGACTCGATCTTCAACGACAATTGAAGCTTCGTGGTCCAGCGCTTCCAATCATCTTTATCACCGGTCAGAAGGACGAGGGAATTCGGAAGCGAGCGCTTGAACAAGGAGCGGTGGGATTCCTNNGCCTATCGTGTTCGTCGTTGACGACGACGTCTCAGTGCGTGAAGCACTGGAGTCATTAATCCGCAAGCTAGGCTGGCAGCCAGAGATTTTCGCATCAGCACAGGAATTCCTCGATCGCCCTCGTTCACTTGTTCCGAGCTGTCTTGTTCTTGACATTTCTCTCCCCGGTCTCAGCGGTCTCGAACTTCAGAAGCGTATTGCTGTTGAGCGGACGGACATGCCGATCATTTTCATCACGGGTTATGGTGACGTACCCAAATCAGTCCAAGCCATGAAAGCGGGCGCGGTCGAATTCTTAACGAAACCAGTCAGCAATGAAGAGCTATTGACGGCCATCCGGCAGGCCCTTGAACGGAGCAGCGCCGTTCTCGGTCACGTGGCGGAAATTCAGGAACTCCGGGACCGTTACGGGTCAGTTTCGCCTCGCGAACGGCAAGTCATGGCGTTGGTGGTTTCGGGCTTATTGAATAAACAGGTCGCTGACGAACTCGGCATCAGCGTGATTACCGTAAAAACGCACCGGGGCAAAGTGATGCAAAAGATGAAGGCTGACTCTCTCGCGGGGTTGGTGAAGATGGACGCCAAGCTCCGTGCGGCATCTGGACGAAAAGGCTGACCAGCACAACTTCCAGTCCCGCTTTGACGTCTGTGGAAACATCAGCAAAAGTCGACATCGAAATACCCTATCTTCGTAATTGGATTACAGAAGGTAATGAAACTGTGGTGCGCCATACATAGCACATCCGTTTTTCTAGCGGAAGCCGGCAGCCTTCGCGACGACGGCATTACTTGCTTCCTCGATTAGTTGCACGATGTCATCGGGGCGAGTTGCAATGGAAGCGTGGCTCGTTGGCAACGTGATCGTCCTTCTTGCGTTGATTCGCTCCGCCATCCACTTTTCGGTCTCCGGAGGAATCAAGCGGTCCTGGGCCGAGATCTGATACCAACTGGGCTTCACTTTCCATGCCGGCGGTCCCGACTTCTCTTCGAAGCAACGCACCGCTGTTGGCTTCTGCGTAAGAGCCCAAACTAGCGATTCTGTTCGGTCTTCGAGATCGTGACAGAAAGTCTCGTGAAACTTCTCGACTTCGATCCATAAGAACCCATATTTGTCCTCACGGATATTAGCCGCCCCTTCAGGTGGTGCTCGCCGCGCCCAAAGGCTCTTGAGACTCTCCCCCTCATCAAGAGCAGGTCCTGCCAAATAGACG
>PMSZ01000341.1 GCA_003168235.1 Acidobacteriaceae bacterium | reverse complement strand
GGCGGTCGGAGTGTGCTCAGCAGACGACACTCCACCTGCTCCGGCCGCTGCTGTGCCGTCGGCGACTCCCGCCTCGGTGGCCGCGGCAGGCACGACAGCGCCAAGCACCACCGCACCAGTCGCTACCGCACCAATCGATTCTGTGCCGTTTTGCTCGAATTCCCATGGGGCGCCTGTCTGTCCGGTGTCACGCAAAGACCTGAAGGCCGCTCGCAAAGCCTTCGACCGCGGACTCACGCTCGAGAAGTCGCAGAAGCTCGACCAAGCTTTTGAGGAATTTCAGAAGGCCTCGCGTCTGGTTCCGCAGAACATCGACTACGTTACGGCGCGCGAAACAACGCGTCAGCATCTCGCCGGGATGTATCTCGAACACGGCAACAACGACCTGCTCGGCGGCCGCCAGGTCGAAGCCATGGCCGAGTTCAGCACGGCGCTGAACCTCGATCCGCAAAACGAATTTGCGCAGCAGCGCATCCGCGATGCCATGGGTCCCGTTTCAGCGCACGCCGCAGCGAAGCCGTTGCTGGTGGCGAGCGCCGNNGCCGTCGCCGCCAGCTACGGTTTGACCGTGACCTTCGATGACAGCTTCGCCACCAGGCATGTGCAGTTCGATCTAGAAGACGCAAATTTCGCTACCGCTCTCGCAGCTGCCTCCGCCGTCACCAAGAGTTTCAGTGTCCCGCTCGAAGATACAGTCATTTTTGCCGCCGCTGACAATGCCGATAACCATCGCTTATACGATCGCATGGGCCTGCGCGTGTTTTACATGGCGGAGAGCAATTCGGTTGCGAACCTGAACGAATTCATGAATGCGATGCGGACCGTCTTTGAGGTCAGGTTCGCCAGCCTGAACTCAGCCTCGAATACGATTACGTTGCGCGCTCCGGTTGCGACGCTGGAAGCGATGGGCCAATTTTTTGAACAGGTGAACACGCCGCGGCCGGAAGTAATGTTTGACATCAAAGTCTTCGAGGTCAGCCATTCTTACATGCGCGATATTGGGCTGCACGTTCCCGACAACTTCAATCTCTTCAATATCCCAGCGGCCACGCTCGAAGCTCTCAACGGGGCCAGTCTGTCGACCATTGCCGCTTTGATTGCTCAACTACAGAGCCAGCCGAACTCGATTTTCAGCCAGCCCGTTGCAACCTTTGGCGGCGGCCTCACCTTCATGGGACTGTCGCTCGATCAATTGTCCGCAGTGCTTTCTTTGAATGAGAGTTCGGTCCAACAACTAGAGCATGTGCAGTTGCGCGCTTCGCATCAACAGGACGCGACTTTTAAGCTGGGAGAGCGTTACCCGATTCTAAATTCCAGCTTTTCGGCGGGGCTCAGCAGTGCCGTGCTCGCGTTGCTCGGGAGCGCCGGGACTCAGGCTCAGGCGTCCTTGCCGATTCCCTCGATCAGTTACGAGGACCTTGGGCTCACACTCAAAGCTAAGCCCACCATACATACCAATTCCGACGTGTCCGTCGAGTTGGAAATCGCAATCCGCAGCTTGGGGACCACGGTGACAAACGGTATTCCCGACATTCTGAATCGCGAGTACAAGGGCGGAATTATCGTGAAGGAGGGCGAACCGGCAGTTGTCGCAGGGATGGTCACGCACTCCGAGGAAAACGCCCTGGCCGGCCTGCCGCTCGTCTCGGCCATTCCGGCGGTTGGCCTGCTCACATCGCAGAAGACCAAACAAATAGACGACGATGAACTCCTGATCCTGATCACACCTTTCGTAATTCGGAGTCCGGAACGCGCCGAAACGACGGACATCTGGCTGCCGGCAACACCAACAAAATAAGTTGGCAGCTCCGCCGTTCTGCCGACCGTATCATCTATTTTTGGCTGGCCTGGTTTTGGCTCGCCTGGAAGTCGACGATTTTTTTCTGTGCGTCAACGGATGCCCCGCTGGCGTTGCGTCCATTGATGAACAGTGCCGGCGTGCCATTCACTCCCACCGACTCGCCCAGAGCAATCGACGCTTCGATTCGGGCCTTCGTCTCCGGCTTGGTTGCGCAGGTGGCGACCTCGTCGGCGTTCGCACCGGCGGCGGTCGCAATGGCTTTCAATTTTTCATCGGCGTTGGACTCGGTGATGTTCGCCTGGTCCGCAAAGGTCTTCTGGATAAATTTCCAGACTGCGTCATTCGAACTCCGCCCAATGCAATCGACGTAGCCGGCAGCCTTCTCCGCCCAGTTGTGCGAGGGCAGCGGGAAATTCTGAAAGACGAAATGGGCCTCGGGCTCCAACGCCAGCAATTGATCAATTCCTGCCGCAGCCTTGGCGCAGTGCGGACATTGCATGTCGCTGAACTCCACGATCGTCACCGCAGCTGTTGCCGGCCCCTTGCCCGGTCCATTGACGCCTTTTTCAAGCTTGACGCGCGCATCCTCAAACGGTTTGGCGCCGAAGGGCAAAATTTCGCCGGCGATGGCGTGTTTGCCGTCCGAGCTCACCAGCAATCGATTCTGACTCGGACCCTGAGCGGTGGTGATCACGATTGTGACCGCCGCCAGTCCCGGCACTTCTGAGGGACGGATCTCGACGACCTTCCAGGTGGTGGTCGGATCGTAGCCGAACGTCTGCATCAGGAAAGAGTTGACTGTATCTTCGCTGGGCAGGGCCGATGCGGCCGTCGCACCCGGAACTGAAGCCGATTTAGCCTCAGCCTTGGTGGGCGAAGCAGATTGGGCCTGAACAATGGCCATGGCGGAAAATAGAAAGGCAGCAAGCAAGGTGCGATGGGTCAGCGTCATAGAAGTTGGAATTCGATTGTTACAAAAGCGGCGGGAATTGTCATTCGATCCGGGGTCGCGGCGACTCTGTTGTGGTTAATGCCGACGCATCGGCGGAGGCCATCGCTCCGTGGCGACGGCAACCACAAGTAAGTATTAGAATGTCTTGGCTCACCGTATCGGTTTTAGATTCATCGCTCTAGTTCGGTCGGGTTGACGTGGGATGCCGGGCCAAACGCGGGATTAGACAGGCGGTTGAACAGACGAGCACCTGAATCAATGTATCCAAATAAACTTCGGCGACATCTTTTCTCGAAAAGGGGTTTCGCATGATTCTCGGTATGTCTACTTCAGTGTTCACTCTGGTGCACGTAGTGATCAGCCTGATTGGCATCGGCTCAGGGCTGGTGGTGATGTGGGGGTTTTTAGAGTCAAAACGGCTCGACGGTATCACCGCAATTTTTCTGCTCAGCACGGTGCTGACGAGCGTGACTGGATTCTTATTTCCCTTCCAACACCTTCTGCCGTCACACAAGGTCGGCATCCTTTCGCTGATCGCGCTGGCGGTGGCGATTGCGGCGCGCCATGTTTATCACCTGGCGGGCTCGTGGCGCACGACCTATGTGGTTACCGCTTCCCTGGCGCTTTATTTAAATGACTTCGTATTGGTCGCCCAGCTCTTTCAGAAAGTGCCGTCGCTGAAGGCGCTGGCTCCAACAGGGACGGAGCCGCCATTCCTCGGCACTGAGCTTGCTCTTCTCGTTATTTTTATTGCACTTACCGTTTTTGCCGTGAAAAAGTTTCGCAGCTAGCCGGCGCGTTGGTTCAGCTGAGCTCCGACTTGGCGGCAATAGGAAACCGTCTGCCGTAGCCGAACGCTTTGGCGGAGATTTTGATTCCGGGAGCGGCTTGCTGGCGTTTGTACTCGCTGCGTTCTACCATCCGGAGCACGCGCCGCACCAACTCCAGGTCAAAATGGTGTGCGGCGGCGATCTGCTCTGGGGAGAACGATTCCTCGACGTAATCTTCAAGAATCGCATCGAGCACGTCATACGGCGGAAGTGAATCGGAATCCTTCTGCTCGGGGCGTAATTCTGCCGATGGCGGCTTTTCGATGGTCGCCTGCGGAATCACTTTTCGGCGCGAATTGACATAAGCGCTGAGACGGTAAACCAGGGTTTTCGGCACGTCCGAAATCACGGCCAGTCCGCCAACCATGTCGCCGTACAGCGTGCAGTAGCCGACGGCCAGCTCGCTTTTGTTGCCGGTCGAAAGCACCAGTGCTCCGAATTTGTTCGACAGGGCCATGAGAAGCATTCCGCGGGCGCGGGACTGAATATTTTCTTCGGTAGCGTCTTCGGGTAAACCGGCGAATACGGCACTGAGGGTCTGAGACGTGGCCTGGTAGATCTCGTCAATGGAGAGCAGTTCGAAGCGAATCTTGAGATTCGCGGCCAGGGCGCGCGCGTCGTCAATTGATCCCGGCGACGAGTACGGACCTGGCATTCCAATGCCGATGACGTTCCCGGGGCCGAGCGCATCGGCGGCAATCGAGGCTGTAAGCGCCGAATCGATCCCGCCGCTCAGCCCGACAATTGCACGCTGGAAGCCGCATTTGCGAACGTAGTCTTTTGTCCCGAGAACCAGCGCCCCGTAGGCGCTCGCTTCTTCTCCCACGATCTGCTCGTGCATTTCTCCGGTGAGCGCCTGGGAGTCAAAATAGATAAGGTCTTCCTCGAACGATTTTCCTTGCGCGATCACTTGTCCGTCCGGCGCAATCACCAGGCTTGATCCGTCGAAAACCAGGCTGTCGTTACCTCCTACCTGATTCACCATGGCGACGGGAACTTTCTGATTGCGCGCGATAGAGGCGAGCATGTCGCGCCGAAGTTCGCGCTTGCCCAGCCAGAAGGGAGAGGCAGAGATGTTGAGCACGAAATTTCCGCCGTTTCGAACCAGTTCTTCAACAGGATCGACGCCATACAGGCGGGGGTGCCAGAAGTGCTTGTCGTTCCACGCATCTTCGCAAATCGTCAGCGCCATGCGGTTGCCGCAAAAATTGAACAGTTGCTGGCTTTTGGCGGGAGCGAAGTTGCGCATTTCATCGAAAACGTCGTAGGTGGGCAGCAGCATCTTCGACTGCACAAACTCGATACGGCCGTCTCGCAGGAACGCTGCCGAGTTCATCACGGCTTTGCCCGACTCTGCAGCGGCCGGAGTCACCATCCCACAGATGACAGCGATGCCCTGAGTTTCGGCGGCGATACGCTCGACGGTCGCGTGGTTGCGCGCCACAAACGATGGGCGTTCGACGAGATCGCGCGGCGGATAGCCGCAGACGGCAAGTTCGGGAAACAGAATCAGGCCGGC
>PMSZ01000465.1 GCA_003168235.1 Acidobacteriaceae bacterium | reverse complement strand
TTGCCGGCTTGGTCACGCTGGACGCGGTCGCGCTCTTGAGGCCGGGCTCGACTTCCATCACGGTGAGGATGACGGTTTGAGGCAACTCGATGCCGACGGCTTTGCCGTCGAAGAACTCCACTTTGATCTGCAGGTTGGGGGTCAGGTATTCGACGGCGTCACCGAGGGTGTCGCGGGTGAGATGCGTCTGCTCGTAATTTTCGGTGTTCATGAAGTAATAGTCGTCGCCGTCGCTGTAGAGGAACTCCATGTTTTCTTCGTCGACGTTCACCTTCTCGATGGGGTCGGGGGAGCGGAAACGGTGCTCGAACATGGCGCCGGTGCGAAGGTTGCGGAGTTTGGCCTGGATGAAGGCGCGCAGGTTGCCGGGGGTGCGGTGTTCGACGCTGAACACGGAGTGCAAGTCATTGTTGTGCTTAATGATCATGCCGGGACGGAGTTGGGTCGCTGGAATCGACATTGCTGGTTTACATCTCCTTACAGTCTGCTAGGAATTCTAGGCAGCGGCGGGGCAGATCCGCAGCTCACCGGTGCGGCCGCCGCACGTTGGAATCAACATTTTATTTTACACAGGCGGGGTCGATTCTGGGAACCGGGCTCCAGCGATTTTTAAGGAACGAAAAATGAAGAATTTGCCAACCAGTGACTCGGGACTAGAATCAAATGAGGCTGGAGGTTCATTATGCGCATTGGAAAATATGAGAGTTCGGATGGAGCGACCGGGACGGCGGTCACTTTCTTGCTGATCGGGCTGGGCGTGGGAGCGGCCCTGGGCCTGTTGCTGGCTCCAAAGACGGGGCGGCAACTGCGGAAAGACCTGCGCCGATCGTATGACGACGCGCTGGAAACAGTGTCTGACTGGACGGACGAGGCCAAGGACCGCTTCGAGGAAGCGGTGGAAAAAGGCGCGGACTTTGCCGAAGAACTTCGGGCCAAGGCGGAGCCGCTGAGCGATCTGCTGCGGCGGTCGTAAATTCGCGGTCCGGGAGGCGCGGATGTGGGGTGCTTGCGCCACGTCTAAGCCGCGCCACGCTTTTTCAGAAAGTCCCAGGTAGAGCTAGGGTTGGATATCACTTTCGTCTTCGAGAGTGCGCTTCTTCTTGTGCACGTTGTGGATGACGATGCCCACCGAGACGCGGAAATTGTCTTGCGCCAATTTGGGTTGTTGCGGAAACGCGGTTCCGGTTTCCAGATAGTCGAGTTTGAGGCGCAGTGAATAACGGTGGTTGAGCTTGTGGTCAAAGCCTCCCCCGACGATGAAGGCCCGGCCGGTGCCCACTTCGGTGACGGTTTCTCCCTGCGCGGTGGCTTGGCCGCGGGCGCCCTGGTGGCCGTAGAGGATCTCGCCAAAGGGCGTGAAGCGCTGATACTTGCGGCGGACGAATTGCAGTCCAAAAAGAAAGTTATATTCTCGCGTGGCCACGCTGAATGTAGGGTAGGTGGAAGGGCAGAACCCGTTCACGGCTCCGCAGGTGGGAAACGGCGCCGGCGAAGCGGTGGGGATTTGGGAGGTCCCGAAGTATTGGCCGCCCTCGACGACAAATCCCAGCCAGGGTGTCGCGTTCCCAGCAAGAGAAGCGTCCCAACCCCCCAGGCCGGCCCAGTGTCCGGCGTTAAAGAAGCCAGTCTCGGCGTAGGTGCCGCCGGCGAAGAATTCGACACGGGGATATTCGAGCGGAGCAGCGACGCTGGGGATGGGAGCGGTTGGAATGGGAGTCGCTTCGGGAGTGGGTGCTGGCGGCGGAGATTGGTCCGGCGTTTGGCCTTGAGCTGGAGTTTGGGCGGGAGCTGGCGCCGGGGACTGTGCCCACGACATCGTGCATAGCGCCGCTACGCCGGCCAAGACTCTCAGGTATTTCCTCACGATTCCTCCTTGAAGTGCAGTTGCCAGTTGCCAGCGCCCAGTTGCCAGCGCCGTTCCCGCGGTGGCGCCGACTAATGGCGACCGACAACTGCTTTTCCGAAAGCAGTATTGTAGTGAAGCCGGATATCCCCGCATGTTCCCTGCTCGGGCGAATAGACGACGCAGGTGTCAAAGGGGCGCGAATAGACGTGCAGAGTCACGGCGCGCTGATTTAACTCCCGCGGATTCACGACGCGATGCACCGGCTCCTGCGGATCGACCGCACAGGGATGGGCCGCCGTTAATTCCACGGTGTTAGATGCGAGCAAGCGGCAGGTGCCAGCCTCGATATCCTGAAATTCGAGGTGGAAATTTTCTACGAGCAGCTTTCCGACCGCTGCTGCCATCCAGCAATTCTGGTCACGATGGTTGTGTACGGAACTGTTCTGACCAACCTCCCAGCAAACGGCCATCAGTTCGTAGAGGTCGGTTTTGTCGATGAGATTGCGAGTGTAGTGTTGCCGATCCCAGGTTAAATAGGGGGCGAGGCTGGCTTCGTCTACGGGCATCGTTTCGAGCAGGGAACGAATCTGCTCGACGCCATTGAAGGCCGAGGCGGGGAGGGTGCGAAGCTTTGCCACCAAGTCGGCGATGGGAACACGCGTTGCTGTGATCAGTTCAGTCAAATTTTTATCCACGGTAGGGCTGGACTCTCGGACGTATCCGACAAACTATTGAGTATACAAGACAGGGTATTGAAAACAGGGAAGTTGCTGATTTTTGTAGCATGTAGTTCGTGCCGCAGTTGCGCGGATATCGGGAAGCTGCGCGAATTGGCGCGGAAATTTCGCCCGGCCTGTGCGGTCAATACGTGTAATCGGGATGTTTCGCCACTTTGACCATCTGACCCAGGAACTCCGTTGCCACTTTCTGTACATTTAGCGGAACAGCACCCGTCCCGTGCTGTTAGCGTCTTCGGGGACGTATTTTTTGGTTAGTCTCCGGCATAGAAGAAATCCGGGCACGGCAAATGAGAGGTAGAAGGCGAAGAAAGGAATCGGGAGGAGCGCGTCGTCTCCGATGCTCGAACCTCGTAAGGATAAAGGGAACAAAAGCGGCCAAAAGATGAGGACCAACAGCCCGCCGAAGCCGCCGAGTATGACTCCGACCCAAATACAGAGTAAATTTCGCGCCAATCTACTCATCCCGGCAGCCTTCCGTTTCGAACGCGAAAAAGCATACCAAGGTTAAATAACTGTCGCAAACGGGCAATAGCGCTCATTGTCCGGGATGATGAGTGTAACGGCGATGTTACGACAGCAAGGGACATTTGGCTTTTGGAAATTGATAAGCGGCGATGGTTTAATGGGTTTGTGTCGAAGCCGGTGGCATTACCCGAGACGCGCGAAATTAGGATTAACGAAACATATCGAGGGTACGCCCCTCGGGTGAATGCGTCGGCAATCGTCCATCAACTCCTTAGCAGCGTACCAGCGAAGTATCTGAGGGGTTTAGATTGCATTGTTTTGACGAATGAGACGGCACTCCCTCGCAGCGGGCGCATTGGAAAGATGTGGTCCAGGGGCCGCAAATTCAAAAAGTCCGATGTGCTTGGTCTCTATCACGGACGCTCTCGCTCGGGCGGTGGCTCTTCCCCTTACATAGAACTTCGAGTCGATAAGATCATTGCGAGCCTTCGTGGAGCATTCCTGTGGGTCCCCATCCTACGAGAGATTGCGTTTGGCCACGTTCTCTTCCATGAAGTAGGACACCATATCCATCGAACAACTCGACCAGAACATTCCGAAAAAGAAGACGTGGCCGATAGGTGGGCTGGGAAACTTAATGTCAATTTCATTCGCAAAAAATACTGGTATGCAATGTGGTTTATCGTCCCGGCGATGAAGGTCTACAAATTCATGAGGCGCAGAGATTGGATCTGACTCTTAGGATTTTGATTGTTGACGAAATCGAGATTTTGCTACAAGAAAGTTCTTGAAGATCGAGTCGACTTCACGGGCGATTGCGACAAGGTCGCCAAAGGAAGCCAATCAATGTCCTCTCAAAATGGGAACGGGGAGAATGTGCCGGTCTAATAACTGAAGACGACACCGTTGACGGTCGAACATCTGCTGTCCTGAGTGCCCGTTTCGACCATGCGTCTGCTGCGCACGGATTTCCACCATTGGAGCAGGGGCTTCACTTGCGATTCGTAAGGCTTGCGACTTTTGTTGTCAAGGAACTCCATGTTCTGGAATGTCTTGTCGCGCGCCACGCTGATAATGAAAGCATGGGCGTCCTGGACGACGGGAGGTGCAACATTCGCAGGCACATTGAGTTTCCGGAATTCTTCGCTGTCAAGAATGCCGTCAAGGGTGTTCCAATCAATCTCTGGCAACACTCCTTCACTGAATTGACGCTCTTGATCTTTTCCTAAATGGCGGACTGCTTTTTCGGCGTGGAAATGCCGATCGGTAAATACCAACATGCAGTATTGCTGATCGGCCATCGCTCCTGGCTGATCTTCGAAAAGGACTAATCGGAGCGCAGGTACAGGCCTCGCTTCATTCGCGCCTGCCCCGGCGGTGAGGCTCATGCCCAAAAGGACACAGAGAGCCATGCAAGGAGTCATCATTGTTGAGCGCATCGGTTTACGCATCGCGAACTGTTTCTGAAAGTCGACCTTCTAACTTACATTGACCGGCGCGCAGTAACGGGGTTTCGATTCTTTTAGCGCTGACTTGTTTTTTTTCTGCAATCCCTCAAACCACTTAATGAGCGGGTTAAGTGTTTTCTTGTAAGGCCCTCCATTGTCCAAGAAGGTATCCAGTCCGGTTGAGATTTGTGCTGTTGTTGAATTGCCACCTCCGGTCATTACACGCTCTTGCAGGGTGGAGAAGCGCTGCTCTGTTCCCTCGCGGTCGATTTGCAGCGCGAGGGTTTGAATCTCCCGGATAGCATGTGTGTCCGCAGGGAGATCGGGCGCTTTGGGTGTTACCAGTTTCTTGACCTCTTCAGTATCCAGCATTGCCTTTAGTTGCAGCAGTTCGTCAGCCCCAAGCACGCCTTCCGCCGATTTTACCTTCGGCCTGCCCATGGTTAGCTCATCCCTCTTTTCGAGAACGTACTTTCCATCGTTGTACACGACCAGGCAGGCAGAGGAGTTCGGATAGGACCACACGTCTCCTGGGTTGCCGGTGGTAATCCCAGACATGCCCTGCCCATGCTTGGCATTCGATTCGATATCCAAACTAGCCCTTGATTGTTGCAATCGGAGCAGGGCTGTGGAGTCCTGGCCGAGGGCAATCTGCGCGAGTAGCAACATTCCAATAAGAGTCAGCAATTTGATCTCTTTGTCATAACATCTTCGTCCATGCATTTCATTCTCCTGCAAAACGCCGCCATTTTACGCGAGAAATAGTGTACCTGTCACTACATTTGGTAGGCGATTACAGTTACTGACCTGGTTATCCAGGTGGTAACTTGGCCCTCACGCCCAGATAGGCGGGGCGAGGCGAATCCCACGGCGTACGACGACTGAGTACAATTGAAGCCCTTATGGATATCACGCTGACGGAGAATGAGGTTCGGGTGCTGGGGGCGTTGATCGAAAAAGATATTACTACGCCGGAATACTATCCGCTGTCGCTGAACGCGCTGGTGAACGCGTGCAACCAGAAATCGAACCGGGATCCGGTGATGCAGCTTGATGAAGACGCAGTGCGGGACGCGGTGGAAGGTCTGCAGCAGGATCGCCTGGCGGGGCCGGCAGGAGGCGCAGACAGCCGGGTGACGAAGTACGAGCATCGCTTGCAGGAGGTATTTAACTTCACGCGTCCGGAAATTGCGGTGCTGTGCGTATTGCTGCTGCGGGGGCCACAGACGCCGGGAGAACTGCGGGCGCGGGGGGAGCGCATGCATCGCTTTGAGGCGCTGGAGGATGTGCAATCGGCGTTGCAGAAACTGATGCAGCGCGAGCCTCCGCTGGCGAAGGTACTGGCGCGGCAGCCGGGGACGAAGGAATCGCGGTATGCGCACTTGATGGCTGGAGATGTGGGGGAGACGATGGGGCCGGCGCAGGTTGGCGCGGCGGCGGAACGCGGTTCGGCGGAGGGGGAGCGAATTGCGCGGTTGGAAGAACAGGTGGCGGAACTCCGGCGAGAGGTCGGGGGAGTGAAGGACCAGTTGGAGAGATTTCGGAAACAGTTTGAATAGGGGTAACTGGCCTAAGGATCACCTCCGGTATGGCCCTTCGCGAGTTTGGATACGACCTTTGGAAACCTAGCCAGCCGTCAAATGGGGGGTCAGAATGGGGTTTTGGAGGAGTTCACCCCCTGGGACTCATGTCTACTGCAACCGGTGTTTCTATTCCCTTAGCGGCCCATCGAAAAACAGCTGCGCGCGTAGCGTTGTTTGATTTGCCCGAGAAGTCGGCGCAGATGATGACGGAATGCTTCCGCCAGTTTGGCATTGAGACCGTGCCGATCCCGCGGAAACAAGCGGACCGATTGCGCCGTGAAAAACTCGAGGCCTGCGTGTTGCCTTTGGGAGAAAGTGCTGGAGACGTCATTGAACTGGCGCGAGGGTCGGCCTCGAACAGCCGCATGGTGATTTTCGGACTGGGCGGGACGGCGCAGGACGCCATGCGCTATTCGAAATTGTGCATCAACGCCATTTTTCACGAACCTCTGGAGCGGTCGGCGGCGATGAAGCTGGTACGCTCGACGCAGATGCTGGTGCTGCACGAATTCCGGCGGTATGTGCGGATTCCTGTAATGACCGAGGTGGGAATCGTGATGGGCGACAGCGGACGCATTACCGCGACCAGCCAGGAGATCAGTTCGGGCGGAATGTCGCTGAAGGGGACGCACGTGCCGGAGCCGGGCAGCCAGGTGGAAGTGTCGTTTTCGCTGCTGACGCTGCCGCGCGTGTGGGTGCGCGGGCAGGTGACGTGGCGCAAACCCGACAAGAGTTTTGGAATTCGCTTTGATTCGACGGACGAACGACGGCAGCGGCTGAAGGAATGGATCGTGGCCTATCTGGAAGGGTAGAGAAGGTCAGTAGTCAGCTGCGGTTCCCATCATGTCTCATTAGACCGATTCGTACTAAACCAGTCTCATTCAACCAGACATTTGTGACGCGGTTACAATGTCGGCGTGAGTTCTTCCTCGTCCACGGTTACTCCTGAAGAGCCCTCAGTTTCGGAAGTGCGGCGATTCTCGCTGCGCGAGCGAATCTTATTGTGGCTCATCAGCTCGGCGAGTTATGTGGCGATTTCGCTGATTGGGCCGACGCTCCGGTATTGCATCTCGTGGGAGGAAGCGCCGGCGCAAGCGGACGCGACTTATGAAAAGAGGGTGATTTATTCCTTCTGGCACCGGGCTGTGTTTGCGAGCGCGTGGTTATGGAGAAATGCCGGGATAGCGGTGATGGTGAGCCGCAGCTTCGACGGGGAATACATTGCTCGCACCATTGAAAGACTGGGTTTTGTCGCAGTACGGGGATCAAGCAGCCGCGGCGGGGCGAGCGGGTTGCTTGGGTTAAGAGGCCAACTAGAACAGGGCAACCTGGTGGCGTTTACGATTGATGGTCCGCGCGGTCCAAAGGATGTGGCGAAACCGGGGCCGGTGCTGCTGGCGCGCGCCAGCGGGGCGCCGATGGTGGCGTTCTATGTGGCGCTCAGCGATTGCTGGGTGCTGAACACGTGGGATGCGATGACGATCCCAAAGCCGTTTTCGAAGGCGCTGGTGCGGTTCAGCGCAAAGATGACGGTTCCGGACGACGAGGCAGACGCGCGGATGGTGGAGTATCAGGGGAAACTGCAGGCGGCGCTTGAGCGCGTCACAGGTTTTGCCGAGGAGCACGTGGCGCAGGTGGGCTCGGCGGAATTTCCGGTCTTAAAAATCAAGAAAATTAAGAAATAAGAAACTAGATTGAGCGACTGGCGAGGCGGGGGCGCTCGATATCCGCGCTCGATCTCCGTGCTCGACCTCCGCACTCCATCTCCGATTGACTTTTCACTTGGCTGCCCGGTAGATTTGCTGGGCTGCTGTAAATGCTCTTTCTCAAATTGGGTTCGCGCATGATCGTAGGCCGGCGAAACGCCGGCGCTATGGGAAGCGGGTGAAAATCCCGCGCTGCCGCGCAACTGTAAGCGAGGACACCGCAACCGGTCACTGGGACATTCTGAGAGGAAAACCTGGGAAGGCCGATTGCAGCAACCGGATGCTGGGCATGCTCATGGAGCGTGCGCACATTCTGACTCGCAAAGCCAGGAGACCGGTGCGAACCATCCACATAACCCTTTCGCGTGATAAAGGAGACGTGCATGTGCTGCTTTCGTGTATTTGCCGGTATTTCTTTTTTGCTGGCCACCTGTCTGGTGGCGGTTGCTTCCACAGAAATCAAAATAAAAGTTGTCGATCCTCAGGGCGCGGTGGTCGGGGGCGCGCAGGTGCAGCTGCTTAAGCCGGGCAAGCCGGCGCCGGCAGCGGTGCTCAACACGTCGGCTGAGGGAGTGGCGGTTTTTCGCGAGGCAGTACCCGGCGCTTATAGAGTGCAGGTGCTGGCGGCGGGATTCGCGGTGGAAACGGCGGAGCTTTCGCCAACTGACGAAAACGTGACGATCAAGCTCAGGGTGGCGAGTGCATCGGAAACTTTGGTGGTGACGGCTACGCGAACTCCAGTTCCGAGCGAAGCTGCCGGGGCAGAAGTTTCAACTTTGAGTAGCGCGCAGTTGGAGACGATGCAGCCGATTGCGGCCGACGATGCGATGCGCTTTCTGCCGGGCGCGGTCGTGAATACGGCGGGGCAGCGCGGCGGAATTTCGTCCCTGTTTGTTCGTGGTGGAGAATCGACTTACAACAAAGTGATTGTCGATGGAGTGGCCATCGATAATCCGGGGGAGACGTTCGACTTTGGAACGCTACCTCTGGGGCAAGCGGATCGTTTGGAATTTGTGCGCGGCGCGCAGAGCACGCTGTACGGCTCCGATGCGATGACGAGCGTGGTGCAAGTGTGGACGAGGACGGGAAGCACTCCGGTGCCTGAATTTAGCTTTGGCGCGGATGGAGGAAACTTTGGCACGGCGAGCGGGTACGCGTCTCTGGCGGGCGCCTACCGGCACTTCGATTACAACTTCTTCGGGAGCCAGTTCAACACCAACGGACAGGGCGTGAACGATGCTTATTCGGATTCGCTGCAGGGTGCGAACGTCGGAGTGGCGATTACGGACAAGGTGGGGTTGCGGTTGCGGGTCCGCCATTCCAATAGTTATACGGGTGTGCCGGGGGAGTGGGACTTTAACGGCGATCCGCTTTTGGAGCCGAACCCGAGCGAATGGTCGCATCAGAACAATCTTCTCGGCAGTGTGGAACTCGACGTCAACGAGCCGTCGGGCTGGCAGCACCGGTTTACGGGTTTCGATTATCTCTACCGTTATACCGATGTGAACCTGAGCACCAATCCTGATAACTACGACGACTTTCTTGCTCATGTGTACGACCACATCAATCGTGTGGGATTTGAATATCAGGGGGATTATTCGGAACGGACGTGGGCGCACACGACGTTTGGGTATCGCATCGAAAATGAAAATGGGGTGATTGGCGACCTGCTGTATCCGCCATCGACTTCAGGGCAGCGGTTGGAACAAGACGCATATCTGCAACAGCAGCTCACATTGGGCAGACTCTCGGTGATTGCGGGGGGGCGTTTTGTTCATAACAGCCTTTACGGCAATACGGGCGTGCCTCGGGTTGCGCTAACTCTGCTGGCGCTGCGTGGCGGGGAAATTTTTTCGGGAACGCGCTTGCGTTTTTCTTATGCCACGGGATTCATGGAGCCCGCGCTCTATCAGGCGTTTGCGAATCTTCCGTATTACGTCGCGAACCCGGGCCTCTTGCCGGAGCGGACGCGAGCCTTCGAAGCCGGCTTCCAGCAAAATCTATTTGCCGGCCGCTGGTCCCTGAACGCAACCTACTTTAATAATCTCTTCCACGATCAGATCGAGTACGGGACCGACGAGTCCGGTCTAGGCCAGTTTTTCAACGTGCAAAAGTCTCTTGCGCACGGCGCCGAAGTGGTGCTGCAAGGCAGGGTCTGGAAAAGACTGTCGCTGAACACGGCCTATACGTATCTCTCGACGAAATATTTGGAAGCTCCACTCTGCACGCCGGCGAATTATTGCGATCCGGTGTATGACACGGGAAATCCTTTGCTTCGCCGTCCCAAGCATTCGGCGACTACATTCTTCGATTATTTGGGAACGCGATGGGGCGCAAGTCTGGGTGGGAGTTTCGTGGGACGCCGCCCGGATTCCGACTTCGACGGCCTCGGATTCAATCACGCGGCCGGGTACGCGCGCGTGGATCTGGGCGGATGGTATGCGATCAGGTCGCGGGTGACGGCTTATGTGGCGGTGCAGAATGCGCTCAACGATCACTACAACGAAGTGGTGGGATATCCGGCGCTGACGGCGAACTTTCGGGCGGGGGTGAGGTTCCGGATCGGAGGCGAGTAACTACTGGCGGCTGCCAGCGGTTTGCCTGGGGTCGTCATTCGATTCGAGGTCGTCAGAATTAAGATCGGGCGAATTAAGATCGGCGCTCGAAGCGGGACGACGAGGGGGGATGGAAGCTGCTCCGCGCTTGTAGCGGTGGCGCACTTCGTGCAATTTCTGAACCTCCAGTTCGCCGAGTGGCTGCTCGTTGCCGAGCAGGTGAGTGACCAAGGCGATCTTGGCGAAGTGCTCTACGGTCTCCATTTTCATGTACGCACTTTCGAGCGAGGAACCGAATGTGACCACTCCGTGGTTCGCCATCAGGATGGCTTCGTGGTGCGGAATGAGAGGCTCGAGAGCGTCGGTGAGTTCGGGAGTGCCGGGAGTGCCGTAGCGCGCCAGCGGAATCGAGCCCAGGCCGACGACGACCTCGCACACGAGCGGGCGATTCAGATCGAGTCCAGATGCGGCAAATCCTGTGGCGGTCGGGGGATGGGCATGGACGATGCCACGCACATCGGGACGCAGGCGGTAAATCAGCAGATGCATGCCGATTTCGCTCGAAACCCTGCGCTTGCCGGCAAGACGCTTTCCCTCCATATCGACGATCACCATGTCGGAGGAGCGCATTCTGCCCTTGCTGATACAGGTAGGAGTGACCAGCAGTCGCTTATCGTCGAGACGCACCGACAGGTTCCCGTCGGTAGCGGCGACGAATCCGCTTTCGTGCAGCATACGGCCATACTGCACAATCGCAAGACGATGCTTTCGGTCTCTCGCCATAGCCATGGAAACCCGCGCGGCCTATGGTACAGCACGATTTGGAAACGATACAACCGTTAGTTGGTCAAAAAATGTAAAATTCGCCGCATGGCAAGCCACTTGGTCAAAGTTGCACCTACGGTTGCGATTGTCTTTTGTTGTGGTATTTGCGGCGTTTTGTCTGCGCAAACGCCGAAAGACGCGGCACACGGATGGCGCGTCGCTCATGAAGAGCAGATCCTCCAGGAGTTTACCGGTCTGCTTTCGATCCCTAACGTTGCGAACGATAAGGCGAACATTCGGCGCAATGCCGACAGGCTGGTGGGGATGCTGGAGCGGCGTCATGTGGCGGCGAAACTGCTGCTGGCGGGCGATGCGAATCCTGTGGTCTATGGCGAGATCAAGACGGCGGGAGCCAAACGCACGATTGTCTTCTATGCGCACTATGACGGTCAGCCGGTCACGCCGGAGGAATGGGATTCCAAAGCGCCGTTCACGCCGATGACGCGCACGGTGAATGGAGAGACACGCATCTATGCGCGGTCATCCTCCGACGATAAAGCGGCGATTCTTGCCCAGCTCACGGCGCTGGATGCGCTGCAGGCGGCGCATATTCCGCTCAGGGCGAATCTGCGCTTCGTCTGGGAGGGCGAGGAGGAAGCGGGTTCGACCCATCTCCGCGAAGTGCTGGAAAAATATCGCGATGAGCTCGGCGGAGATGTCTGGCTGATCTGCGACGGGCCAGTCGACCAGAGTGGGCGCCAAAGTGTGGTGTTTGGCGCGCGCGGCGTAACGCATCTGGAGATTACGGTTTACGGGCCCAATCGCGAACTGCACAGTGGACATTACGGGAACTGGGCCCCGAATCCGGCGATGATGCTGGCACAACTGCTGGCTGGGATGAAAGATGCGACGGGCCAAGTGCTGATTCCACACTTTTACGACGGCGTAATTCCGCTGAGCGGACTTGAGAAGCAGGCAATTGCAGATGCGCCGCGCAATGAGGACAAGCTGCGACAGGAGTTCGGGCTGGGGCGCAGTGACGGCGGCGGACAGTCCCTGCTAGCGGTGCTGAATGAGCCGTCGTTGAATATCGATGGGTTTTCGTCAGCGCGGACGGGGAGCAAAGCGAACAATGTTATTCCCTCGACCGCGACTGCCGACATCGACTTGCGGCTGGTCAAGGGGCTCGATTGGAAGACGCAGCAGCAGCGCGTGGTGGATTACATTGCAGCGCAAGGATATTTCGTTACTGACACGACCCCGGACAAGGGGATGCTGGTCGACCATCCGCGCGTGGCTTTGGTAAAACTTGATGCGGTCGGGTACAACGCGGTGCGAACTCCGATGGATCTGCCGATATCGCAGGAGGTGATTGCGGTGGTGGAAAGCGCGCGCGGGCCGGTGGTGAAGCTGCCGACGATGGGCGGAAGCGTGCCGCTGGAGATGATCGAGCAGACGCTGGGGACGCCGACGATCACCGTCCCGATTGCAAACTACGACAATAACCAGCACTCCGCTAACGAGAACATTCGCTTACAGAACCTGTGGGACGGCATTGAGACCATGGCCGCTCTGGAGACGATGGAGTAGACATTTGCCTTGTCGCGAGGTTCGCGCCTTCGCACGGCCGTCCGCGAACGGCCGTGCTCGAACCTATAATCTCCTCAATGCTGGTATCGGAATTTGACTACGATCTGCCGCTGGAACGCATTGCGCAGGAGGCCTTAACGGACCGTGCGGCGTCGCGCATGCTGCATTTGAACCGGCAGAGCGACGATCCGTTGAGCAGTTGGCGAGACCGGAGTTTTCGTGAGCTCCCCGGCTTGCTTCGGCCGGACGACCTGGTGGTGATCAACAATACGAGGGTTTTTCCCGCACGGCTGTATGGCCGGCGCAGCGGAGAATGTGCGCAGTCGGTGAGTGCACAGAATCCTGCGGCGCGGGATTTTCTTCGCGGGCGGGTGGAGGTTCTGCTGACTCGCCAGTTGTCGGAGGATCCGAATGAGTGGGAATGCCTGGTGCGACCGGGGCGGAAGATCGGCGTGGGAGAAAAGTTGTATTTTGACGGGTGGGCTGGGGGCGACCGATCGTCGAGTGAACGATCCGAGAACGAACCACCCCAGAGTGAACCAGCCGAACTGGAAGCGGAGGTGACGGAGCGAGGCAGCTTCGGAGAGCGGCGCATCGTTTTCGCACCGGTTCGGGATTTTGTTGCGCGGGTCGAGCGGATCGGGCATGTTCCGCTTCCGCCCTATATTGATCGCGAGGACAGCGCTGCGGACCGCGATCGCTACCAGACGGTTTACGCGCAAGCGCGAGGGTCGGTGGCGGCTCCGACGGCGGGCTTGCACTTTACGCCGGAGATTCTGGAGCAGATTCGCGGACGAGGGATTGAGATTGCGGAGATCACGCTGCACGTCGGACTGGGGACCTTCCAGCCGATCCATGCGGACCGCATCGAGGGGTACCGGCTGCACACCGAGCGCTATCGCATCACGGCGGATAACGCCGCGCGCATGACCGCCTCCCGCCGCCTGGTTGCCGTGGGCACGACATGCGTACGCACCATCGAAAGCGCCATCGAAAGCGCCATCGAAAG